>CAZWGW010000915.1:0-3149 GCA_964633565.1 uncultured Planctomycetaceae bacterium | reverse complement strand
TTCTCCGTGCCGATCTCCTTCAGCACTTTCGCCGCCTCCATTCGCGCCACCCAGTCCTCGTGGGTCAGCAGGCCGGCGACCTTCTCCTCCGCGGCGGCGCCCATCAGCTTCAGCGCCTCACTCGCCGCCTGGCGCGTCTGGTTTGCTCCCAGCCCCTCCGCGATCGAGTCGATCGCGGCCTCCGCCCGCAGCCGGCCGAGGGCCTTCATTGCGGAGTTGACGACAACGGGCGAATCGTCCTTGAGGGCCGCCAGCAGCGCGTCGATCTCCGCCTCGGTGGCCCACTTTTCGAGGATCTGCGCCGAAATCGAGCGGAGCGATTTGTCTTCGCCGCTCAGGAACGGCGCGAGAGCGGCAGCCATTTCCGGGTCCGGCTGCTGCGGTTCCTTGCCGTTCATTGTCACGATTGCCGTGCGGGCCTTGTTAATATCGCCCGACTTCAGGTCGGCGATCAGCCCGTCGCGCATGTCCCCCTGCGGCGCCGCTTTCCGTTCGGCGGCCAGCCGCGCCTGCGTGGCTTCGTATTCGGCCAGCTCCGCTTCGCTGAGCAGCCGGTACTTGACCGTGATCGGGTACTTCGTCTCCGTGTTTGTCTCGCGCACGATGAAGTTCGCCGCGTAATCCATGTTCGACGGCAGGTTCCGGCGGCGGTCGAACGTGATCGTCCCGCTGCCGCTGAACTCCATCCGCGGCTTGCCGTCGACGGCCTCGACGGTTTCCAGTCGGTACTCGCGCTTGAGCGTGACCGCCTCGGCGGTCGTGTTCTCGATGCTGACCTTGGTCGTCTCCTCGGCGTTGAGGCGTTCCTTTTCCACTTCCTGCCGGAACGGGCTGCGCGGCGGCCACTCGGACGAAATCCGGATCGCCGTGCTCTCCGTCCGGCTCCACTGCGCCTCGGCCTCCGCCGGCAGCGGCTCGACAATGAGCTGCGACAGGTTCCCCAGCACGAACGGAAGCTGCGATTCGCCCCGCTGGTTGACCACCCGCCCGCGGTCATCGAGCGTCATTTCGTGGCCCGTGAAGGCGCCGAACGGCCCGCGCGGAATGCGCGGCGGCGACGGGAACCTGAACGACCCGCGCCCCGGTTGCTTGGCCTTCGTCGTCGACGCGAGGTCCTTGTTCTGCAGCACGATCTTCGCCCCGTCCTGGCCGACCGAATCCACGCGGAGGATTGGCGTCCCTTTCAGTGTTTCGGTTTCGTCACCGCGGTCGGCAACAATTTCAACCTCGTACGCGTAGCGCTGCCCCGCCTGCCAGTCGTAACGCAGCTTGACCGGGTCAGCCGCAGGCGACGCGGAAGAGACCAGCAACACAATCACTGTGAAGACCATGACGTGTCGCGCGGTCACGAAATGCCGAGAGGAGCGCATGATCGATTCTCCTTGATGTTAAATATGCAGTCGTTTCGAAACCGCAACCGGTTCTCGAAAGACAGCGATAATGAACTCCGCACGGTCAGCGCCGTTCGGACTCGGGATGGGCCAGTTGGATTCTCGCGCGCGGCACCGACTCGTCGGATTGGTCGCTCCAGCCGCGATAGTGGACGCGGAACCGGCCGTCCTCCTCCGCCGCCAGAATGTCCGCCGGATACCAGCGGCCTCCCCACTGCACCTGTACGATTTGTCCCACACTGAGCGGCGTATCGTCTGTCACCGCGAGTCCTGACGACGCGACCGAACCGGGCCCGGCATAATCGGGCCTGGCCGGCTTCGCAGCCGTTGTGGCCCCTTCACCGGCCGGCGCCGAACTGGATTCGACAAGTTCGGCCGTGGCGCGAATCGGCCACGTCGTCGCGACGTTGCCGTCACGCTGCGTCATGCGGGCGTCGCAACGGATCGCCGTCGGAACGCCGCGCTCCGTGTCGAACGAAATCCGCACTTGCCCGGCGAACTTTACGCGCGGCTCGCCGTCGAGCGTCTGCACCGTGGCGAGCGCGTAGTCCTTGTGCAGCACGACGTGCGCGGCGTCGACCGCTTCGACGCGGTACGTGGCCGTCTCCTCGGCGCTCAGGAGTTCCGGCTCCGGCTCGTCGAACGGGCTGAAGGGGCTCGTGCGCCGGATGGGAAACGGAGATTCATCGGCGTCTTCAGCACTCAGGCGAATCTCGCTCGTCCGGGTCTGCCGCCATTCGTCGCGCAGTGATTCCGGCAGCGGCTCGAACAGGAACGACGGGAGGTGCCCCAGCAGATACGGCAGCGGCTCCGATTCCCCCTGTTCCGAAATCACCCGGCCGCGCGCATCCACGCGGACAGTGTGCTCGGTCGGGAAACCCGGCGTCGGAAAGTTGACTCGCGGGAACCGGGGAATGCGCGGCATCGACAGGTCGCGGATTCGTCCCGGCCTGGGGAGACGGACCGACATCAGCCGGTCGCCCGTTACGATCAGTTCGGCCTGGCCATTCGCGGCGCTGCGCACATGGAACGACGGCGTCCCCGAGATCGTTTCGAGCTCGTCGTTGTGGTCGACTTCGATGTTGATCCGGTACGGAAGGCTCGTCCCCGGTCGCCAGTTGTAACGCAACTCCGTCGGAATGCTCGCAATAGCGGCGGCCGGCGCTTCCGGAGCCGGTTCATCAACGCTGCCGGCTCCGGGCTCGGCTCGCCCGGTCGGCGGTTCCGTATTGCGCGAGACGGCCGCACCCTCATCCTCAAGTCCCTGCTGCACCGGCGTACTCGCGCCGGGCAGCACGACAATCCCGACGCACAGCAACAGCGCCCAGCACCAGGCCGGCGTGTGCGTGCGAAAAGTGCCGGGGGCGCGCATGATGTTCCGCAGACGGCGCGACGTCACTTCAAACGGACTCATGCCGGCGAGACCCAGCGTGGGGCTGCACCGTTCGTTCAGTTCGAGCACGTTGAGCAGGCAGCGCGCATATTGCTGTGGGCGACAGTTGAGGCGGGCCAGGACTTCTTCATCGCAGCACTGCTCGCGGTAGCGGCGCAGTTCGCGATTGAGCCACCACACGCACGGATGGAACCACCAGACAACCTGCGTGAGCGCCTGGATCAGTCCGATCGCCGTATCCCAGCGGCGGAAGTGGTTCAGCTCGTGGGCCAGGATCAATTCCAGCTCTTCGTCGGTGGCCGACTCCAGAATGTACCGGGGCAGCAGCACCCTGTGATTCCGCACGCCGGCCGCGACCGGCATCG
>CAZWGW010000914.1:2665-3156 GCA_964633565.1 uncultured Planctomycetaceae bacterium | reverse complement strand
GTTCGCCAGCGGGTCCAGGCCGCTCCAGTAGTAGGGCCGGCCGCGCGGATCGATCCGTTTCTCAATCGTGTCGGTGTGCCGCCGCACTCCCATCGCGCACAACTTCACGCCCCGCGGCCCCGCGTCGGTCGTGTCCGGAAAGTTGATGTTCCAGAGCGTCCCCGGCTGCGGCATGCGCTCGCCGATCATGCGGATCAACCGGACTGCGCGGCGCGCCGTCGCCGCGTAATCGGGCGTCGTCCCCTGCGACTGTGAGACGGCAACCGACGTAATGCCGTAAAACGCGCCTTCAATCGCGGCCGCGACGGTTCCCGAGTAGATCACGTTGATGCCGACGTTGGCGCCGGTGTTGATGCCGCTGACGATCAGGTCCGGGCGGGAGCGGCAGAACTCCAGCACGCCCATTTTGACGCAATCCGCCGGGCTGCCGTCGACGGCCCAGCCGAAATGCTCACCCGCGTCGCGGATCTCTTTCGCCATGATCGGGTGCA
>CAZWGW010000914.1:0-2655 GCA_964633565.1 uncultured Planctomycetaceae bacterium | reverse complement strand
ACGTGATGCGGTGGCTGACGCCGCTCTGCTCCACGAGCGGCGCCACGACCTGTACGTCCCCCAGTGTGCGCAACTCATCGCGAATCGCGCGCAGGCCGGGGGAGTGGATGCCATCGTCGTTCGCCAGCAGGATCTGCATCGTTCGTCCTCGTGCTCCGTCACAATATTCTCATCCCCCCTTTGCGTCGAGCCGCCGGTCGCGTCGTCCCGGGCGCAAGAAAAAACGCCCCCGCGTACAGGGGCGTGGACACGCGTCAGTGGAGCCGATGGGGATCGAACCCACAACCTCAGCATTGCGAACGCTGCGCTCTCCCAATTGAGCTACGGCCCCCGTGTCGCGAGGGATTCTAGGTGATTGGCCGCAACGTGGAAAGCCTCCAGTTCACCACATTGGCCGGCCGTATTGGCGTCATTCGGCCGCAACGGGGGCCACATCTACGACGTCGGCGGCAAGTGGTGCGGAAACCAGCGGCTGCCGAACCTCTTCGACGCGGCCCAGCAGGTAGTCCGCGCGGCGCAGGCCGGACCAGCGGAGCAGCCCGGCGACGACGACGTAACCGCACAAGCCCAGCGTGAGCAGGCCGGCCTCGAACCAGACCGCCGCCTCTCCCGACGTACGATCGAGTGTATGCCACGCTTCCAGCCGCTGGATGATGGAAACCGGCCCCAGCGCCAGCAATCCACGCAGCCCCTCGGGCAGCCGGAGGCCCCACACGTCGGACAGCAGGACGTTGACTAGCCACGGGATGCCGGCAATCAGCGAGATGGCGGCGAGAGAGGCGAACACCGCCCGCATCTGAGTGCGCAACATGAGGCCGAACCACATGCCGAGCCAGGCGGTGAGCGTCAGAAAAATACACACCGCTGCAATGGACAGCGCCAGGTACGACAGATTGACGCCGTAGTCGCGAAACCAGTGGTGGAACAGAAAGATCGTCAGGAACGGCACGGAGAGCACACGGAACAGCCGGCGCACGCCGGCCATCTTCTGCTGCAACAGGTCCGCGCCGGAAATCGGCGCCGTCAGCAGCACGTCGAGCGATTGCCGCGATCGCTCGGAGGATACGACGCTCGCCGCATGGACGGCCACCATCGCCACGGCCACGCCCCAGACCAGGTACAGGAACTTGCTGAGCAGGGAACGGTCGTCGACGGCGCTGACGCGGACGGTGGTGGCGATCCACAGGATCGGCAGTTCAAGCAGCACGAGGACACGGAACAGGTAGCGGAACGTCCCCAGCGACTTCTTCGCGGTTTCGCGCCAGGCCACCGGCTTGTCGTCCGGAAACCGGCCGCCGTCCCGGACGAGCACCACGCCCCCCGTCACCTGGTTCATCTCGTTGAACATGCGATCGAGCGCCAGAAACAGTTGCAGGAGCACATTGCGCGGGGGCACGAACGCACGCTCGATCAGGCAGGCCCGCGCCAGCAGCAGGCTGCACAGCGTCGACAGGGCCAGCAACAGGCAGCGCGCCTCAAGCTGCTGCTCCGTCGGCTGTGCGTTATTCCGGAAGGGGTCGAACGGGATGGAGAGCGGCACGCACAACCAGGCCGCCCCCAGCAGCAGGTACGTCGCCATGAAGGCCTCGACCGTCGTCCGGCAGAACGCCGAACAGAGCAGCGCCACTGACGCCACCTGCACGATGCACAGCACCAGCAGCACCATCGTGGCGTACAGCGCGGAGGTGGTGACGCCGCCGAAGCTGTAGGCCGCCGCCATCAGGGGAAACGACAGCACCACAAAGCACAACATGGGAATGACGCGGCTGAGCAGCTTCTGCAGCAGGATCGTCCACGGGGACATGGTCGTCAGGAACAGCAGGGTCAGCGTGTCGCGCTCCTTTTCCAGCGTCAGGGCGCCGGCAGTCATCGCGGGCAGGAACACGTAGATCGCCGCGAACTGCAGCTCGACGATTTCCCGGAACGTCGCGATCCCCTGCCCCAGGCCCGCGGCGACGTCGATTTCATTCCCGGCCCGGCCGTACAGGATGACCAGCCCGCCGCCGAACAGCAGGGCGCCGTACAGGAACCGGATGATGTACGTGCGCCGCCGGCCGGCCTGCTCGGTCAATTCCCTGGCCAGAAGCGGAAACCAGGCGGCGGGGCGGAGCCGTCTCCTCATGCCGTGGTCCCCGCAGTCAGCTTCATGAACGCCGTTTCCATGTCCATCGCTTCCGGCTGGAACATGCGGATGCGGCAGCCCAGCGCGAGCATCGCCTCCAGCAGGTCCTCCGCCGCGAGGTCCTCGGCCCGCAACCGCACGGCCAACCGGTCGACCTGCTGTTCCACGTCCTGCACGCCGGGGATCCGCGAAACGCCTTCCAGCAGGTCCTGCGAGAGGTTCAGCACCTGGACGTGGACCACCTGCAGCAGGCCCAGGTTGTGGTAGATCTCCTCGAGCGAGCCTTCCGTGATCATCTGCCCCGCTTCAATGATGCCGATCCGCGTGCAGAGCTGCGCCAACTCGTGCAGGATGTGGCTGGAGATGATGATTGTTTTGCCCATCGACTTGAGCGCCTTGAGCAGTTCACGGACTTCAATCCGGGCTCGCGGGTCCAGTCCGCTCGCCGGCTCGTCGAGCAGCAGCAGGTCGGGGTCGTGCAGCAGCACGCGCGCCAGTCCCAGCCGCTGCTTCATGCCCCGCGACAGCGAATC
>CAZWGW010000913.1:0-3165 GCA_964633565.1 uncultured Planctomycetaceae bacterium | reverse complement strand
CGACGTTCGCTTGGTCGGCTACGCCATGGGAGGCCGGCCGATTTCCTTTTGGCATCCGGGCCAGCCCGGCGACCAGGGTCTTTTCCCTCGTATCGCCAGGGCCGGGAAGAAGGCCAGTGTTTTTCTCTGGTATCAGGGCGAGAGCGACGCCCACGCGGGCATGGCTCGTGGAACCAACCTCAAGGAACTGCAGCACGTATTCCATCTGCCAGACCGCGCGTTCCGTCCTGACACACTCCTGTCCCTGCTGGGCGCCGCAGCGCGGAACGCCGGGGCCGAGGTCCGCACCGAGACACCCGTCATGCGGCTCCTGCATGACGGCGACGGAGTCCACGGCGTCGTCACCGGAGCGGGGGAAGAGGTTCACGGCGCTCTCGTGGTCCTTGCCGCCGGAACGATGAGCAGCGGCGACCTCGCCGGAATGTACGCTTCGACCGTCGGCCGGCAAACCAGCTTTTCGCGTGTGATCCTGAAGACGCATCTGGTCGCCCTCCAGCCGGGCGTTGGCCGCATGCCGTTCTGTGTCCTGGACCGCGGCGGGTTCAATCATCTGCCGCACTGCCAGACGTCGGTGTTCGGTTCGAATCACTGGTACGCGGTTTACGATCCGGCCAACCTGAGTGTGGAACCGAACGAAACCGCCCCGATCTGGGATGAAGTGCAGCGATTCTTCCCGGACCTCGATCGCCGTACATGCACCAGCGTGAGGGAGTGGTCCGGCACGACGGTGCAGGCGATGCACGTCGACCAGGTCGTGCCGGGCCACGCCCCGCTGCCGACGGTGATTGACCACCGCAACGGAAGTCCCACATTCGACAACCTGCTCAGCGTCTATCCCGGCCGCGCCACGTTGTGGCCGCAACTGGCCGAGCAGACCCGCAAGGTTGTGCTGGAGCGGCTGGGGAGCCGGCCGCTGCACGTCGCGCGGCCACCGTGGGCGGTCAGCCCGCAGCGGCCAGTCAACGTTTAATGGCAGAAAGTCGTTGCCTTCAGCAGCTCGGCACCCGGATATGGCGTCCAACGTCCCGGAACTCGACGACACTGTGCCACAGCGGCGTTCCAATGCACATCGTCGTCCGGTGCGTGTGCTTCCGACTCCTTCCGACGAAGAACTGATGCGGCAATACTGCCTCACAACCGACCAGGCCGCCTTTGCCGAACTGGTCCGCCGTTACCAGCCCGGATTGACGGGATTTCTCCGCCGATTTGTGCGGAACGCGGCCTCCGCTGACGACCTGGTCCAGATGACGTTCGAGCACCTGCACGAGCGTCGTGCAGACTATGAATTAGGGCGGCCGCTGCGGCCGTGGCTGTACAGCATTGCGACACACCTGGCGATCGACTGGCTGCGGAACGCCGCGCGCCATCCTGCGCTCAGCCTGGAGCGGCCCGTCGGCGATCAGGACGCCGCGCGCACGCCGCGCGCTCTGGTCGACCTGCTGCCGAATCGCATTTCCACTCCCGTCCGGCTGGCCGAAGGGCACGAATGCGGCGACTGGGCGCGGCACGCTGTGGATAATCTCCCGAAGCACCTCCGCAAGACGCTGGGGCTCATCTACTTCCAGGGCCTGAAGTATACTGATGCCGCGAAGGTACTGGGCATTCCGGTCGGCACCGTCAAGTCCCGCGTCCATCAGGCGCTGGAACGGTTGCGACGGGACTGGCCTGACGCGCCCACAGACGTTGTCGACCGTCGAAAGCCGGATGCCACACCACAGTAATCGTCCACCGCCCGGACGCTGCGTGGGAATACTGCTGATGCTGATTGAATGCATCGTCTCCGGCGGACAGACCGGCGTCGACCGCGCGGCACTGGACGTCGCGCTGGATCTGGGCATCCCCTGCAGCGGCTGGTGTCCCCGGGGCCGCAAGGCGGAGGACGGTCGCATCCCGCGCCGATACCCCTTGCGCCAGACGCCTTCGGCGCGCTACGCCCAGCGGACCCGCTGGAACGTCCGCGACTCGGACGGCACGCTGATCCTGGCGCCGGGCGAACTGACCGGCGGCACGGCGCTGACGTTCAAGGCGGCGCAGTCGCTGGGACGTCCCGTGTTCGTCGTGGATCTGTCACGCAGCCGGGCCGTGGTGCCGGTGCGGAAATGGATTCGAAACAACGATATCCGCGCCCTGAATGTCGCGGGGCCGCGGGAGAGCACGAGTCCCGGGATGTATGCCGCGGCAATCCGTTTCCTGACGCGTCTGCACTCCCGGTCCGGAATTTGACGGCGGGAGTCGGAGCAGGAACGCGTGTGCTCCCTGGCCGGCTCGACGGTTCAACCCACCGCCGCGCCGGCGGCTGCAATCATCGCCAGCAGCGCCAACCCCACCACAAAACGCATGATCCACAATACGATCGTGAACACGACGAGTTCCATGGCCGCGCCCTTTGGAGAACGACACGCCGCGAATGTCGCGCAAAGTCGATGTGAGGTCCAGGATGCCGCTTCAGCCCTGCTCTCGCCAGCGTCGACGGCGATTCAGTCGCGTGGTGCGATGGCCATCCGCAGCCCGTGCCTGGGCCGCAGCGTCACCGCCGGCAACAATTCGATGCGCCCGCCGGTCAGGTCTCTGAGTTGGACTCGCCTCAGGATCGTCGGCAACACCGCCGCCATCTCCAGCGTCGCGAACCCCGCCCCGATGCACGACCGGGGACCGGCGCCGAATGGAAAGTACGCATACCGCGGCGGCTTCGGCGCCGCGTCGTTCACCCAGCGGCCGGGATCGAACCGTTCCGGATCGGGAAAGAAGCGCGCATCGCGCTGCACGACGTACGGGACCAGAAAGATTGTCGTCCCCCGCTGGATGTCGAAATCGCCGATCGTGCAGTCGACCGCCGCCTCGCGCCCGATAAACCACGCCGGCGGATACAGCCTCAGCGCTTCGTTCAGGACGGCCCGCGTGTACTCCAGTCGTGGCAGTTCGACGGCGGTCGCGCGGTCGTCCCCGAGGACAGCCTCCCATTCGGACCGGAGTCTCTGCTCAACGTCCGAATGCCGGGCGATCAGCCATAATGTCAACGTCATCGCAATCGCGGTTGTCTCGTGCCCCGCAAGAAAGACCGTCATCAGTTCATCGCGAAGTTGTCGCCTGGACATCGGGCGCCCCTCCTCATCGCGGGCCGCGAGCAGCAGCGTGAGCAGGTCCTGCGATCGCCCGGCTTGTGGC
>CAZWGW010000912.1:1706-3170 GCA_964633565.1 uncultured Planctomycetaceae bacterium | reverse complement strand
GCTCGACGCGCGCGACACGGCGATCCGTGCGATCGGCATGGGCGCGCAGGCCTATCTGTTGAAGCCGTTCGACGCGGCGGAGTTGCGGAAAGTGATCGATGCATGGTTTCACACGATCGACACGGGAGAGAAAGCGCCTGTCTGACCGGGAGGTGCTGATGTCGAGTTCAAGGAGAGGGCATGGGAGGATCAACGAGAGTCGGGTGCAATCGCGGCCATGCATGGGGCGTCGCCGCCGTGATGGTGCTGATGTCGTCGCTGTGGGCCTGGAGTCCGGCCTCTGGGCAGGTGCCTCGCATTCAAGGTCAGGGAACCGCTGCGTCCGGTATGGGCAACGCGTTCGCCGCGCAGGCGGACGACCCGTCGGCGATGCACTACAATCCGGCTGGTATGACGCAGCTCCATGGCGTCGAGTTCATGGCGGGCGGCCTCTTCTCCGGCGGGACAACGCAATTCACCAGTCCCACGGGGGTTCGGGCAACGGGCGACCGCAACGGCAGTGTCGCCTGGCCTCCGCCGGGGCATCTGTATCTTACCGCCAATCTCAAAGACCTCGGGCTGTCTGCGCTGGGCGATCTGACTGCGGGGATCGGCGTCAACGTGCCCTTCGGGTCGTTGAACCGCTGGCCGAACGACGGTCCGTTCCGAACCGCCACCACCTTTAATACGCTTCCGCTGCTCGACATCAAACCCACAGTCGCCTACAAGCTGACGGACAACCTGTCAGTCGGCCTGGGCGCCGACATTTATACGTTTTCAGGACTCATCGGAGAAGGGCAGGTCGAACGGCAGTCCGTCTGGCCAGGCGGGTTGGGCATCCCGGCCGGCTCGCGCGTGGAGTTGTCGGGAAAAGACACGGCCGCCGGCTTCAATGCCAGCCTGTTGTACACGGCGTTGCGAAACGCGGACGGCAAGCCGATCGCCAACATCGGAATCGTCTATCGCAGCCAAGCCACGTTACATCTCTCCGGCGCCTTGCTCGCCAACGGCGCCAAAGTCAGCGATGCCCGGGCGACGCTGGTGCTGCCGCAAGTGATCAGCGGCGCCGTGGCCATTTGGCCGATCCGGACCAGCGAGCGGGAGTGGAAATTGGAAATGGACGTCGATTACGTCGGGTGGAAATCGTTCCGAAACCTCGACGTCCATTTGGCCAACGGCGTGACCATCCCGCAGCCCGCCAATTGGCGCAGCACCGTGGCGGTGATGCTCGGAACCGAATACAAGTGGCTGGCGCTCGAGTCTCTGCCCCATTGGGATGTGGCGCTCCGTGCCGGCTATACGAACCAGCAGACGCAAATGCCGGATCTCACCTTCGACCCGGGTATCCCTTCGGCGGACGTGCACGTGGTCGGCGCCGGATTGGGATTGCTGTGCAGGGAAGGCGGAACCCTGTTTGGTCTGCGCTGCGGAGAATTCGGGATCGGGTCCGTCCTTCGGCCTTCCGAGGTGACTCATCAGCACGGC
>CAZWGW010000912.1:0-1696 GCA_964633565.1 uncultured Planctomycetaceae bacterium | reverse complement strand
GTCAAGGCCAAAGCGATCGGCGTCGACCTGTCGTACCAGGCGTCGTTGTATGAGGAACGCACGATTCAGGGCAATCGCAATCCGACGGTCAACGGCCTCTACAAGACCACGCTGCACACCGGAGGGCTATCGCTGCGAGTGGTGTTCTAGTCGGGAGGAGCGAATCTAGGCCTTGTGGTAGAGGCGCGGCACGCGAGGGCCGATGGCGCAGAGCACTTCGTAGGGAATGGTGTCCACCCACTCGGCCACCTGATCGGCTCCCAGGATCTCCCGGCCTTGCCGGCCGATGAGCACGACTTCATCGCCGATCTGCGCGTCCGGAATGTCCGTGACGTCGATCATCGTCATATCCATGCACACCAGTCCGACGATCGGAGCCCGGTATCCTCGGATCAGCACGGCGCCTCGATTGGACAGCCGCCGGTTGTACCCGTCGGCATAACCGATCGGGAGCACGGCGATCGTCGTCCGGCGCTTGGCGACGAACGTCTGGTTGTAACTGACCCCATCGCCCGGTTCAACCGTCCTGAGATGCGCCACAATCGTGTGCAGCGCCAGGACCGGGCGAAGGTCCGGCGGCGCCACCGAATTCGGCAGGGTGTGGTAGCCGTACAGAGAAATGCCCGGTCGCACCGCTGAAAAATGAGATTGCGGGAAGCGGACGATGGCTGCGCTGTTCGCGGCATGGATGCAGGGCAGTTGCACGCCGCGTTTCTCCAGCGGTTCCAGCGTCTGGCGGAACAAGGCCAGTTGCCGCTCCGTCCGGTCATGGGTCTCGCCGTCGGCGTCAGCCAGATGCGTCATGATGCCTTCGACGCGCAACGAAGGATGGGTCTGAACGGCATCCAGGAATGCCGGCAGGTCGGACGGACAGAGCCCGAGCCGTCCCATGCCCGTATCGATCTTGACGTGCAACGAAACGGGCCGATTGCTGGTTGCGGCCACAGCGGCGAGCGGAGACACCAGGCGCATGTCGCCGAGGACCGGCGTCAGGCGGTACGACACCACGTCGCGGATGTGCTCCTCGATCAGCGGGCCCAGGACCAGAATGTCCGCCGTGATCCCGGCTTCCCGCAGGGCGATACCTTCGGCCGGCGAGACGACACCGAGCCGGGACACCTTCTCGCGCATGAGGGCTTTGGCGATTTCGACGGCGCCGTGCCCGTACGCGTTGGCTTTGACGATGGCGATGATGCCGCAGGATCCGGGGAGGCGGCTCCTGAGCTGAGACAGGTTATGGCTGAGTGCGGAGAGATGGATATGTGCGCAGGTCGTAGGCACGGTGTGGTTGGCGATCAGCAGGCCACAAGGACGGGGTGAACAGGAGGGTCATACTTCCAAGATCTCCTGCTCTTTCTTCTTGATGACATCGTCGATTTTCAGCGTGTACTGGTCGGTCAATTTTTGAATTTCGGCTTCCGATTTCCGCAGTTCGTCTTCGGTCAATTTGGCATCTTTTTGCAGTTTCTTCAACTCTTCGTTCCCATCCCGCCGGAAGCCGCGGATGTGCACTTTGGTGTCTTCGCCGTGCTTCTTGCAGATCTTCGTCAGTTCTTTCCGGCGCTCTTCGGTCAGCGGGGGGAGGGGCACGCGGATGATTTTCCCGTCGTTCGACGGATTCACGCCGAGGCCGGATCCTGAGATGGCTTTTTCGATTTCCTTGCGCCATTCAGCGCCTTCTTCAATCTTGCGATCG
>CAZWGW010000911.1:0-3173 GCA_964633565.1 uncultured Planctomycetaceae bacterium | reverse complement strand
GCCGTCGCCGCTGGCTCCGGGTTAAACGCCGTCGCCGCTGGCTCCGGGTTGAACGAAGGGGGGCAGGATGATTCACGGATACCATGTGATCTGGGGGACGTATGGGTTCTGGCTGCCGAACGATCCGCGGGGCTCGTGGTCGGAATTCGTGGCGTCGTGGGAGCTGGCGCGGTTTGGCAAGGCGACCAAGTCGCGGGAGCGACGCGATGTCGAGCTGGCGAAGTGGGCGGCTTGGCGTGCGGCCGCTCAGAAGGCGCTGCGATACCCCGCTGTCACGCTGACGGGCGTGCAGGCGCGTGAGGTTGCGGCTGGTTTCGCCAACGCCGTGCAGAAGAGCGGGTACACAATCTGGGCGTGCTCGATCCTGCCCGAGCACGTACACCTGATCATCGCCCGGCACACTTACAAAGTGGAACAGATCTGCACACTGCTCAAGGGAGAGGCGACGAAGCAGCTCAAGCAGCGGCAACTGCACCCTCAGACGGGGCACCTGGACGCGCGTGGCAGGCTACCGTCGATGTGGGCGGAGAAGGAGTGGAAGGTGTATTTGGACACGGAGCAGGGGATCGAGAATGCGATCCACTACGTGGAGGAGAACCCGGACAAGGAGGGCAAGCCGCGACAGAGCTGGTCCTTCGTGACGCCGTTCGCGGGCATCGACAAGCACGGATGGACGACGTATCACTGATTCGTTTAACCCGGAGCCAACGGCGACGGCGTGCGTCGGATTGCAGTGCCCACCGTCGCCGTTGGCTCCGGGTTAAACGATGAGTGGCCGGTAACGAGACCGAAGGACGAATGACGACCAACCACACAATGCAGATCGTCGACAAGGCCTGGAACTTCGCCCACGTCCTGCGCGACGACGGGCTGTTGTACATGGCCTACACGGAACAGATCACGTTCCCCACGGCCAGAGAGTCGAGTGCTGAGGGTCCAGAGTCGAGAGCGGAGTACGGCAGCGAACTCGACAAGGACCAGAAACGGCACCTCCGCACCGGTTTCGTCCACGGGCTTTGCAGAGAGTGGAGAGTTGAGAGTGCAGAGCGGAGAGTGAAGTACGGACTACGTCGTTCGTCGTGATCGCTCATCCCTTGACCCTCATCTCTCATCCCTCACGGAGTGACCGGACGACATCGAGCGGCCCCGCCAATTCGACGACACCGCGCCACCACTTCGACCACACATTTTTGGCGCGCAGCGTCAGATTCCGGCGGATTCTGCCAGCTTGCCCCGTTTGGCACGCGCGATGCATCTGGGATTGACCAAATGCGCGCGGACAGAACAATGCGCACCCCTGGCGCGTGTTCCACGCACGAAGGCCGCTGAAGTCAACGAACCGAACCGGTCGACGACTCCTGCAGCGGAATAATTGCCGTGCCGTTACGGGGTGGCCGCAGTTTTTTTGGAAACCCTTCACTGAGGAAGGTGCCATGCCAGTCCCCCGCCTCACCTGCCGTACGTCGTGCCGGATCGCCGCGGCCGCCATCGCCGTCACTTGTGTCTTTGGCGCCGCACTGCCGTGCGCTCACGCGCAGCCGGCGCTCCCCCCCGCGCCAATGCCCGACGCTCCCCCCGCCCCGGGCGACGATGAAGTCGAAGTCCTCACGCGCGGGCCGGTCCATGAGGCGTTCGCCGAGCAGTTCAACACGGATCCCCAGCCCGGCCTTACCGTTCCCAAAGAGCCGCCGGCCGACATTGAAGAAATGGTCCCCGAGACCATCCCGGACGGCGACAACGTACAGTGGATCAAAGGCTACTGGGGCTGGGACGACGAAACGGA
Organism: uncultured Planctomycetaceae bacterium; assembly: GCA_964633565.1. GTDB lineage: Bacteria > Planctomycetota > Planctomycetia > Planctomycetales > Planctomycetaceae > CAZWGW01. Next base: position 1,390 of record CAZWGW010000911.1, on the reverse strand, counting down.
GGACTTCCTCTGGATCAGCGGCTTCTGGCGCGACATCCCCGTCGGCCAGCGCTGGATCCCCGGCTACTGGCACCACGTGACGGCCGGCTACCAGTGGGTCAGCGGGTTCTGGATCACGGAACAGGTCGCGGAACTCGACTACCTGCCGCAGCCCCCCGCAAGCCTCGAGGTCGGCCCGAGCACGCCGGCCCCGTCCGACAACCACTTCTGGGTCCCCGGCTGCTGGATGTACGTCGGCGCGACGTATCACTGGCGACCGGGCTTCTGGAGTCCCTGCTACGACGACTGGGTCTGGGTCCCGGACCGCTACGTCTGGACGCCGTTCGGCTTCGTGTACCGGCCGGGTTACTACGACCGCCTGCTGCCGGCCCGCGGCTGCCTGTTCGCGCCGGTCCGATTCGCGCACGTCCATTACTGGCACCGGCCGCGGGTGTTCTTCACGCCTACGTACGTGATCGACACCGGGCCGCTCTGCCTGCACCTGTTCGTGCGGCCGACGTACTGCCACTACTACTTCGGCGACTTCTACGCCGCGCAGTACAGCGGCTGGGGGTTCCGCCCGTGGTACTCGTGCGACTTCCGCTACCGGTCGACGTACTGCTACGACCCGCTGCTTGTATTCTACACGGGATACCACCGCCGCCACGGCCGCATCGACTACTGCGACCGCCTGGCGTCGTGGAACCGGCACTACCGCGACCACGCGGATCATCGCCCGCCGCGCACGGCGCGCGACTTCGACCGGTTCGTGGCGAGCCATGCGCACGACCGCAATCGGGACTACATCAGGAACGCGGCGCTCGGCCGCAAGCTGGACGACGTCGTGAAGGAGCCGCGCGGCGACAAGAAGTTCCGGACGATCACCGCGGTGGAGCGGACCGAGAAGGTCAAGGTGGCGAGCAGTTCGCGGGAGCTGGCCCGCCTGCGGAAGGAACTGGAATCCGACGCGGACGGCGGCGGTCGGCGGTCGCGCCTGCCGGCCGGTCAGATTCAGACGGAGCACGGCGTCAGCGCGGGGCCGAACGTCGCCGATCGCAGTGGTTCCGAGCGGGAGTCGAAGTCCCGCAAGCTGAAGTTGCCGAAGTCGGAAAGCGGCACGATGGGGCATGTCGTCCAACCCCGCAGCCGGCTTCCGGAGACGCCAGGCGGCTCGATCACGAACAAGGGCTCGAAAGGCCACAACCAGGAACCGGGCGGCGGCAACATCGGGGACGATTCCAACGGCGGCCGACGCACCACAATCACGCCCCGTGCGGGCAGCCGCAACCAGTTCGGCAACGAAGTGCCTGGCACGGACACGTCGCCCGGCAGCGGTAACACAGGCGGCGGAAAAGGGGACAAGCACGACGACAAGGACAAGGACAAGGACCAGGGTTCCTCGCGCAACGTG
>CAZWGW010000910.1:0-3175 GCA_964633565.1 uncultured Planctomycetaceae bacterium | reverse complement strand
CGGCCGATGCGTTCAAATTGCCGGCAGCCGCACCGGTCACCGTCCAGTTGTCCGACGCCGAGGGCCAGGCTGCAAAGCAGGTCAAGGTGCTGGTCTCGGGTCGCAGGACGGCCGATGGTTCTGAGCACCTGCTCTATTCTCAGAGTTCCCGTCAGGCGCCGGAGTTGCTGGCAGAAACCGACGACGAAGGGCGTGTCACCCTGCGGCAATTCGTCCCGGGGGACCAGGCCCGGCTCACCATCATCGTTGACGGCGACGAGCAGCGACTCGACTTCAAGGTCCCCGAGGAGGGAGACGTCAAGCTCGCGCTCGGCGCGCCGGCTGAACGGCCCGGCAGACCGGCGCCACTTAAGGAATTGCCGCCGCCCGACCCGGCGCACGTTGCGTGGGTCGCCGGGCACGCGATTGAATTGAAATCGATCGATCCGACGAATGCCGACTTCGCCGACCTGCATCCGCTCAAAACCCTCATCGGCGATGCGCGGATTGTGATGCTGGGGGAACAATCGCACGGCGACGGCGCGGTGTTCCACACCAAGACGCGGCTGATCACGTTCCTGCATCAGGAAATGGGCTTCGACGTCCTGGCCTTCGAGAGCGGCCTGTACGACTGCCGCCGCGCGTGGCAGGCGTTTCGGTCCGGCGAGCCGCCCCGCGCAGCCGCCGAGCAGGGGATCTTCGGCATCTGGACGATGAGTCAGGAGGTCCAGCCGCTGCTGCAGTACCTTGCCTCCCAGTCCGCGACGGACCATCCGCTGGAACTGGCCGGGTTCGACGACCAGATGACGGCCCGCGCGTCGCGCGAGCACCTCGTGGCTGATGTCCGTGCGGTCCTCGACAGTCTTCCGCCCGAAGGCATCAATGCCGAAACTCGCTCGACCATTCTGGACTCGCTGCAGACGTTGAGCGAGCAGGAGCCTCTTGGCGAACGGCGTGAGGCGTTCCAGACAGCCTGTGAGACGGTACGGGAGGCGCTGTTGCAGATCCCCGCAGGGGAAACGGATGCGAACGGCGACCGCGCATTCTGGGCGCAGTTCTTCCGCAGCATCCGCGTGTACGCCGATCACACGCAGGACCGTGGCGTCAATTCAGATACGCTCAACCTCCGCGATCGGCAGATGGCCGAGAACCTGGCGTGGCTCGTGAAGGTGCAGTACCCGGATCGGAAGATCATCGTCTGGGCGGCCAGCCGGCACAACATGACCAATCCGCAGATCATCCGCGGTCAGGACGGCAAGCTGTTTTACGATGGCGTCACGGCGATGGGGCACGAATTGCGTTCCCTCGTCGATCCGGCGGACATCTACTCGATCGGCTTCACGGCCTGGGAAGGGGAGGCCGGCCCGTGGTTTGCAGCACCGCGACGGATCGCCCCGGCGCGGACCGGGTCGCTCGAGGACATCTGCCAGCGCACCGGCAAGGACAACCTGATCCTGCCGCTGAGCAACCTGGGCGAGGACGGCCGGTGGCTGATGACGCCGCTCGAATCGCGTCCGCTGGGCTACTCGCCGATGACGGCCGACTGGACGCAGGTGTTCGACGCGATGGTGTTCAACCGCACGATGACGCCCAGCACACGTATCAATCGCCGTGAATGACCGGCGGAATGAAGCCTTGCGTTCACTCATAATCAAGTGCCGGGAGTCGCTAGCCACCCGCGTCTGAATCTGCTTCCATTGATCCCGGACGCTCTTTGTTTCCTGGGAGCTTAAATCGATACCGACGGACCAGACGAGGAGTAATGTACGACGTCCTCATCATCGGCGGCGGAGTCATCGGACTCACGAGCGCTTACGAATCCGCCGGACGCGGCCTCAAGGTCCTCGTCCTGGAGCAGGGACAGTTCGGGCGTGAAGCCTCCTGGGCCGGCGCGGGGATCATCCCCCCCGGCGGCGGTGCTGCCGCTGATTCGCTCGACCAGCTTGCGGCCGCCACATCGCAGATGTGGCCCGACCTGAGTGCCGAACTCCGGGAGCTGACCGGCATCGACAACGGGTACCGTCGCTGCGGCGGCATCTCCTTTGCCGCGACGCCTGGCGGGGACGTCGCCGCCGACATCGCCGCCTGGCGGGCCTGCGGCGTCGAGGTCGAACCGCTGGACGCGCAGGCCGTCCACTCCCGCGAACCGGAAATTGCGCGCGAATGGGCTGTCGCCGCGTATCGTCTGCCCGGCATGGCGCAGGTCCGCAACCCGCGGCATCTGAAGGCGCTGATCGCCGCGTGTCACGAGTGCGGGGTCGACCTGCGCGCCGGACAGCCGGTGACTGACATTGAACGGTCCGGCGGTAAGGTCTCCGCAGTGCGAACGCCTGCTGAGCGGTTCACGGCCCGGCAATACGTCGTCGCCGGCGGCGCCTGGTCACGGCAGATTCTCGCGGCCGCAGGTTGCGACCTCGACGTCGAACCGGTCCGCGGACAGATCGTACTGCTCTCGATGCTGCCGCTGCCGTTCCGGCACATACTGGAATGCGGCCCGCGCTACCTCGTGCCGCGCCCGGACGGCCGCATCCTCATTGGCTCGACCGAGGAGTGGGTCGGCTATGACAAAAGCAACACCGCCGAGGCGGTGCGCGAGCTGCTGCAGGTCGCGGTGGGACTGGTCCCGGCGATCGGCGCCGCGCAATACGAACAGGCGTGGTCGGGACTGCGGCCGTTTGCGCGCCGTGGCCGGCCGTACATCGGGCGCGTACCCGATTGTGAAAACCTGTTCGTTGCCGCCGGCCACTTTCGGGGGGGGCTGACGCTCTCGCCGATCACGGCGCGGTTGATAGCACAATTGCTCGCAGGGGAGACGACCGACTTGCCCCTGGACCTGTTTGCACCCTGAAGACTATGCCGCCCTGCGTTGCGGCACGGCTCGATCGTCCACGGCTGCGTTCTGTCGCCGTCCCGCGGCGCGGGCTTCCGCCTCGTCGTGCAGCGCGTCCATCGCCTGCTGCACCCGCAGGCGGTACGGCTCCAGTTCGTCCCGCGAGAGACCGGGCGGGACATAGATCGCATCAGCCAGATCGATCGATGTCTTTGAGAATGGCAGCGGCACGACCAGGTCGGTCCAGCGGCCGCGCGGCCGCCACGCCCACCGCGCCGCAAACGCGGCCGGAATGATGCCGCGTCCCGTCTGCGACGCCAGGTACACAATCCCCTCTTTCACGACCCGCCGCGGCCCGCGCGGGCC
>CAZWGW010000909.1:0-3175 GCA_964633565.1 uncultured Planctomycetaceae bacterium | reverse complement strand
AAACCGGGCGCCGGGGTGATGCCTGGCCGGTGGGGGGCTTGCTTGGCGGTAAGGACCTCACCGGCCGATCTTGTTCTCAGTCGTCAGTCTTTCTGGCCCAACAATTCCCGGGCTTCCTGGTGAATCAGTTGTAATTCCACTCGCTGACACCACAGCAGCGGCTGCTCCAGCTCAGCTCCTTCGACGAGCTTTTCCCGGGCGTTCTGTTCCATCCACTGTGTGGCCTCCATCAACAGTTGCTGTGCTTCTGCAGTCCGGCCCAGCCGATGATACGCCATGGTCAGGAACAGCTTTCTCCACTGTACGCCCACCCCCGGAGCGGCACGGATGCTCGCTTCCAACCTCTGGACCGCCGCCTCCAGGTCCCCCTGGCGGTAGAGGGTCTCACCCAGAACGCCGGCGAGATCAGCGTTGTCCGGGTCCCGGTCCAGCAATCTCTCCGCGATGTGCACCGGCTGCGACAGATCGGCGACGGCGTCCGGCGCCAGTTTGCACACCACGACGACCCAGAAGTCGGGGGCGTCCGCTTGTCCAAATCGCGCCAGCAGTTTTTCACAGAGCACGCGGTATTCGTCGCTCCGCCCAGCGCTCAAGTAAACCAGCGCCAGCGGATACCAGACCCCCCAGATGTCTCCGGTGCCCAGTTCGATGGCCTGCGAGTAGTGAGTCACCGCGAGGTCCAGGATTTCCGCCGCCTCCTGCGTTCGGCCCATGTCGCGCAGGCAACAGGCCCACTCCCGGTGGGCATCCGCCAGTCGCGCCCGGAACAACAGATCGCGCGGAAATTCTGCAGCCAGCCCTTCGAGGACGGTGACGGCCTTGTGATAGAAGCCTTCGGCCGACTCAGGCTGTTCCAGGTCGTGCGCCAGGAGCGAGACCAGCATCTGACAGGTCACGCCCCATTCGAAACGATGCCATTTTTCGTTTGGGAAGTCGGCGGCCAGTTTTTCGTGCATCGCCTCCGAGCGCCGGAACGCCTGTTCCACATCCTGCGGCGGCGCCGTGTGCCGCACCGTCTCGCCCCAGCGCCGGGTGGCCATGGCGAGTATCATCCGCACGCCGCCATCGTCAGGGTGCGCCGCGGCCAATCGCTCGGCCACTGGCAGCACTTCTTTCAGGGCCTGCTCCGCCTCCTGCAGCCGTCCCTGGAACTGCCAGACCGATGCGAGCCGCTCGCGGGAATCAGCCGTGAGGACGTGGTAACCGGGCACGTCCGGGAAATCGGCCGACAGGTCTACGTACTGTCCGAGTGCATCCCGGAATAACTCCTCCGCGTCCACGAGCCGGCCCGGGACCCAGCGGTAATGGTCGGCCAGCAGGAATCGGGCATAGGCCAGGTCCTCGCGCGCCTGCTGTGATTGCGGGGACGCATCGAGCAGCCGGGTGAAATGTTCCAATGCCCACCGATAGAGTTTCTCAGCCTCGGCGCGCCGGACGTCGACCCGGAAGTCCCAGGCGGTGTCGAGGTGACAACGAGCCACTTCCCGGCGGCAAGCGGGGTCGCCGCCATGTTCGGCTTCCAGTCTTTCCGAAATGGCCACGGCCTCGCGGAAGGCCTCCTCCGCCTCCGGCGCATTTCCCGATTGCTCCAGCAGCCGCCCCAGCTCGATGTGGCTGCGAATCAGCCCCTGCCAGTGCTTGAGCCGCGTGGGGAAGTCGGCCATCAGTTTGTCCGCCATGGCCAACGCCTCGCCATAGACGTGCTGCGCATCCTGCGGCCGGCCGGCCTCCATGAGAAAGTCGCCCAGCCCCAGGCGCAGATCGAAGGCGGACTGGCGGTACGCGGGGAAGGCGGGAAAGTCGGCCGCCAGCTTTTCGTACAGTTCCGCGGCGCGACGATAGGCTTGCTCCGCATCCGCCGTCCGATCCAGTTTCTTCAGCAATTTCGCGTGTTGGAAATGTGCGAGCGCCTGGTTGTTCCTGTAATGGTAGAACCCGGGCTGGTCGGTGGCGAGTTTGTCCACGATGGCCGCGGCGCGCCGAGAGAGGCCCTCCGCTTTCTCCGCCTGGCCGTCCGCTGCGACCGCGTCGGCCATCTGGAGCAGGGCGCTGCCCATTTCGGATTGCGCCGCGACCGACTCAAAGCTCTCGAAGCTATTCAGATAATCTCGTTCTGCCTCGGCATACCGCCCCTCGCGATGCTCCAGTTGCGCCAGCATGTAGTAGATGGCTCCGACCAGGTGAGGGTCGGTCGTGAGTGCGAGGTTCCGACGGAGCAACTCCTCCTCATCCTCCGGCGGGCGACGGATTTGTGTGATCACGTGAATATTCGCGCCCACGAGTTGATCGCGGTAATACTGGTCTTGCGGGAATTCCTGCACCAGGTCCTCGGCGATCTGAACGGCGCGCTGCAGATGTGCCTCAACGTCCTCGCGATTTCCGAGTTCGAGGCGCAGCCCGGCGAACTGGATGTGGGCCCGTGAGAGGGCGGCCCGAGTGTGCGCCTCCAGCGGGGATTGCGCCTCCAGTTTCTCAAACAGGGCGAAGTGCCGGCGGTAACTCTGCTCCGCCTCAACCAGTTGGCCGAGGCTGCGTTGAATCAGCGCCATCTTTCGGTAAGTCCAGGCCGCCTCCTCCCGGAGTGCGGGGTCGTGCCCATTTTTGCCGAGGAACTTTTCGTAGAACGTCAACGCTTCCTCGAGCAACTCGCGGCGAACGTGCTCCATCCGCGGCGCGGTGCTCAGCCGCTCGGCCACGCGCGAGAGCATCTGATCCACGGCCGCCCGGGCGTCGGCGAGGTTCTCCTGGGCCTCCTGTTGCGCTGACCTCGCCAGGGCCGCCTTCGTTTTAGCGTCCTGTTCGCTCGCCTTGGCGGCGATCAACGCGGCGTCTTTGTCCCTGAGCGCCTGCTCTTTCTGGGCGGTTTGTCGCGAGATCGCGATGTTGCTGGCCACGAGCGCGGACACTGCCAGTATCACGCCCAGGATCGCAGTGGCTGCGATCGCCAGCGCCCCCCGATTGCGTCCGGCGAACTTGCGGAACCGGTACGCCGCCGTGGGGGGGCACGCCTCGACCGGCTCGCCGCCGAGGTAGTGCTGAATGTCGCGCGACAGGTCCGTGGCCGTTGCATACCGGCGCGTTCGGTTCTTCTCGAGGCACTTCATCACGATCCAGTCCAACTCGCCGCGGACGACGTTTCCCAGGCGACGTTCCTGCTGCTGGCCCGCCGGGCGGG
>CAZWGW010000908.1:0-3176 GCA_964633565.1 uncultured Planctomycetaceae bacterium | reverse complement strand
GCCAGGAGCAGGTGAGCCTCGGGGACGGTTACCTCAAGCGGCCCTTCGAAGTGAAGGACGGCTACATCGATGTCCCCACCGGTCCGGGGCTGGGGATCGAGATCGACGAGGACGCGCTGGCGGACAAGATCGGCCACGAGTGGATGAACCGCGAGAGCTACTTCCTGCCGGACGGGTCGGTCGTGGACTGGTGAAGTGCACCAGTTACTGAAAGGGGATTCGATGCGAACGCGATATTGGTTGCCAGGCGCGGCCTTTTGCCTCGCGGTAGCGATGCCGCTCCGAGCTGACGATTCACCTGCCGCATCAAAGACCTCGCGTTCCGTCCGCGTCGCGGGAATCGTCCTCAAATGGCTGCGGACGGAGAAAGACGCCAACTTCACGCGGGCCAAAGCGCTGATTCGCGAAGCGGCCGCCGGCGGGGCGCAGATCGTCTGCACAACCGAGTGTTTCCTCGACGGCTACGCCATCAAGGACAAGTCGATCCCTTTGGGAGACTACCGCGCCCTCGGCGAACAGGTCCCGGGAGGAGCGTACTACGAACGGCTCGCGAAACTGGCCGACGAACTGAACGTCTACCTCGTGGCCGGCATGCTCGAAGCGGACGGTGACCACCGCTACAACACGGCCGTGCTGATCTCTCCCGAAGGGAAGCTGGTCGGCAAGTATCGCAAGCACGAACTGGGGCACGAATCCGTCCGGAACACGCCGGGGACGGAATATCCCGTGTTCGACACCCCGTACGGCCGAATGGGCCTCATGATCTGCGCCGACCGGACGTCACCCGAGCTGGTCGGGCGGCTCAAATCAAACGGCGCAGACTTTCTGTTGTGCCCGTCCGGCGGCATGTTCGGGCCGAAGAGCAACGATCCGATCGTCCAGGCGCGCTCAAAGGAGAATCGGCTGCCGATTGTGTTCGTGCACCCGGCAGAGTTTCTGGTCACCGACCCGGCGGGTGAAGTCCGCGCCCGGACGATTCTCGGGGACCGGCTGGAAATCGAAACGGCGGACGTCGGCGGCGAGCGCGACCGGAACGAAGTCTTCTATTTCGACGTCGAACTGTCAGAGTCTGCGTCCAATTGAAGCCGGTACGCTCATCGGCTGCGCACCAGTCCGAGCACTCCCCAGGCGGCTCCGGCGCCGGTAATCGGGATTGGGCTTTTCGCTCCTTCGCCTCCCGGCTTCATGGGGCGCGACGTCATGAGCCAGGAACCGTCGTCGCGCTGTGTGGAGACCAGAAAAGCCTGAGCGCGTTTTACTGCTTCGTCATCCGAGGTGATGCCCGCATGCGCCAGTGCATAGAGCGCCTGACCCGTGCCCCAGGCATCGCTCGCCATGTCCGTCGCCTGGCTCCAGCCACCGTCCGTGTTCTGGCGATCGCGGATGCGCCGGACGAGCGCCTCGCACTGATCGGCAGGTCGCTTCAGCCGGCTCCAGATTACGAGCCGTATCGCGACTGACTGCGGGTCGTCATCGGTGGGTGTTTCGGCTAGCCACTTGACTCCCTTGTCTCGAGCCGCCTCGTCGCCAGACGTCGCGGCAGGCAGAAGCGCCAGCGTGGCGAGGGCCGTCACGCTGTCGTCGGAGCCGCCGAAGATCGGCGGACGTGTTTCGGGCCATGCCGACCAGGAACCGTTTTCGGTCTGGTCCTCACGCACCGTCTGCAGCATGAGTTCGAGGCCGCTGCGGGTGACGTCATCCGGTGCCGGGTCGGCTTCGAGCGCGAGGGCGAACAGCACGGCCTTGACGTTGAGCGCCTTCGGTCGCCCTTCAGGCCGTGGTATGCCCGTCTTGCCGTTCCCCGACTCGGCGACCCACTTTGTGAACTCCGACAGGAAGGCATCGTCAACGGCGTGCCCGTGCTGTCGGGCCTCGTGCATGGACCAGATCACGAGGGACGCGTGGTGACAGGAGGCGCAATTATGCTCCGCCTTCCAGGCGAGTGCGTCCTTCTGCAGGAAATTGAGCCCATGCTCGATGGCGGCGTCGACTTTGGATGGCTCAGAGCGAGGTTCGTCGGCCCACGCCGGCGATGCGACGAGCAGGAATACGGCGATGGTTCGCATGCCACGGCATCCAGTCGAGTTAGGCTCACACTTCCGCCAGCCGCTCCCGTGAGTCGCCGAACTCTTCCTTGTTCACACCAAACTTGTCCATCAGCGACAGGAACAGGCTGCACATCTTGCGGTTCGGCCGGTCCAGATAATCGAGCGTGCGGCCCGTTTCGATCCGGCCTCCGCCGCCCCCGAGGATGATGACCGGCAGCTTCGTCGCGTCGTGGCTGCCGGTGAGCATGCTGGAGCAGTACAGCAGCATCGTGTTGTCGAGGGCCGTGCGTTCGCCTTCCTGAACCGCGGCGAGCTTGCCGGCGATGTAGGCGAACTGTTTCATAAAGAACTGGTTCACCGTCAGCCAGTCGGCCGATTCCTGGTGCGACAGGAGGTGGTGAATCATGTAGTCGATGCCGAGGTTCGGGAACCGCAGCGACGAATGATCGTTGTTTAGCTTGAGCGTGCAGATCCGCGTCGTGTCGGTCTGGAACGCGAGCACAAGGATGTCGCACATCAGCCGCATGTGTTCGCCGATGTCCTGCGGGATGCCGTCCGCCGGGCGGGGAATGTTGGGCTCGGTGAGCGTCGGCCGCCACCCCTGCAGTTCGCCCCGCTCCCCGGCGCGATCGATCCGCTGTTCGACCTCGCGGACGGAGTTGAGGTATTCATCAAGCTTGCGGCGGTCGGTGGCGCTGATCTGCCGCCGCAGGTCGGAAGCGTCGGCGAGGACCGCGTCGAGCACGCTCCGCTCGCCGGCGCTGGCGTCGTCTTTGAAGAGCCGGTCGAACGCAAGGGCGGGATACAGTTCCAGCGGCGTGGGGGTCGTCGGTGAGCTCCACGAAATGTGAGAGCTGTAGATCATCGAGTAGTTCTTGTGGACCGACGGGTTCGACTTCTCGCACGCCAGCACCAGGCTCGGCACCTTGGTCGTCCGCCCGTAGGTCTGGGCCAGCACCTGGTCGATGCTGGTGCCGGAGCGGATCTCGCCACCAGAAGCGAGTGGCGCACCCGACAGCAGGTTGCCGGTCTGTGAGCTGTGGATGTTCCCCTTCGTCGCCTCATCGTTGTAGAGGCCACGGATGAACAGGAGCTTCTCACAGAAGTCGTTCAGCGGCGCGAGAACCT
>CAZWGW010000907.1:0-3181 GCA_964633565.1 uncultured Planctomycetaceae bacterium | reverse complement strand
TCGGGTCGTCGGTCAACACGAGCGTCGCGCCGCGCACGGTGCAATTCGCCCTGAAGTATGCGTTTTGAGGCCGCCTTTGCCCGCCGCGAAGGACGCGAGGGACGCGAGGGAATTTTCCGCTTCAACATCCTTTGCGCCCTTTGCGTCCCTCGCGGTGAAAAAACGGATCGTCCGATCTTTTGATGGACACGCTTTCGCCAATCGAACGCAGCAAGCGGATGTCCCTGATTCGCAACCGGGACACGATGCCGGAGCTTGTCGTTCGGCGGTTGGTCCATAGGCTCGGATTTCGGTACCGGTTGCACCGCTCGGACTTGCCCGGAAAGCCCGACTTGGTTTTTTCGAAACGGCGCAAGGTCGTTTTCGTCCACGGGTGTTTTTGGCATCGACATCCCGACTGTTCGTTGGCGCGGTTGCCGAAATCGCGGCTCGGCTTTTGGGTGCCGAAATTGGAGAAAAACCGGGAGCGTGACGAACGGAACCAAGCCGAATTGCAACGGACCGGATGGGAAATCCTGGTGGTCTGGGAATGCGAGCTTCGAGACAGGGAAGCCTTGGAGGCGAGAATCATCGACTTTCTGAATGGAGACAAACTTGAAATCGGTTGAATTGTTCGCGGGGGCGGGCGGCCTGGGCCTGGGCGTCAGCCTTGCCGGGTTTCGACACCCGGCGGTGATCGAACGGGACAAATGGGCTTGCGACACCATCCGTGAAAATCAACAACGCGGTTTTCCCTTGGTTTCCGATTGGGTGCTGACGGAAGGCGATGTCCGAAATTTCGATTTTTCGGCGCTGCCGGAAGGCATCGACCTCGTCGCCGGAGGGCCGCCCTGCCAACCGTTCTCGATGGGAGGCAAGCACCGCGCGTTCGACGACGAACGAGACATGTTCCCGACGACCATCGCCGTCATCCGAAAACTGAGGCCGCGCGCCTTTCTCGTCGAGAACGTGAAGGGACTGACCCGTCCGAGCTTCGCCAATTATTTCCAATACATTCTCCTGCAACTGGAATTTCCGGAGGTCGCCAAGCACGCGGACGAGGATTGGACGAACCATTACATGAGGTTGCAGACGGAGAAAACAAGCGGACGGCTTCATCACGGCGGCTACCTTGCCTACAACATCGTCGTGAAACTGGTCAACGCCGCCGACCACGGCGTCCCGCAACGACGGGAACGGGTTTTCATCGTCGGATTCCGTGACGATTTGGGCATCGAGTGGAGTTTTCCGCACGAAACCCACTCCCTGGACGCCTTGCTGCATGACCAATGGGTTTCAGGCGGGTACTGGGATCGGCACGGGGTTTCCGCCCGTCGTCGCCCCGAGCTTCCGGCGGGATTGCGACCGCGAATCGACAAGTCGCGCCGCTTGGGTCCCTCGCTGTTTCACCGACCGTGGACGACCGTGCGGGATGCGTTGTCGGATGTTCCCGACCCGGAGAAAATTTCCGATTCCCCGTTTCACAACCATCGTTTTCAAGCGGGCGCGAAGCCGTATCCCGGACACACCGGCAGTCCGCTCGACCTGCCCGCCAAAACCCTGAAGGCGGGCGACCACGGCGTGCCCGGCGGTGAAAACATGATGGTCAAGGAAAACGGCGAGGTTCGATACTTCACCGTCCGGGAATCGGCGTACGGTGCAGGCCCCCAATTCCGCTCCCAGGCGTGTCACAAGCGCAGCAGCCAGCGCGTCATTTCCGGTCAACGCGAAAACGACCGGATTCATGCGCTCTCCGCCACACCGATCAGGCCGCTGTTTGCCGAGAGGTATTCCAGTGCGTAGTCCAGTTCGCCCGGGGACTGCGCATGCAGGCTGAAAAGCGGCTCGCCCGCCGCCACGCGCGCACCGAGCCGGACATGCAGGTCAATTCCCGCCGCGGGTTCGCGCGGCGCGCCGGCAAGCTTGGCGGCACGCGCAAGCTTGCGATTGTCGATGGAGACTACCGTTCCAGCGCGCTCTATGGTCCATGGCCGCGTATGCGCTGCGAGCGGCGGCTTTCGCAGTCCGCCCTGTGCTTCGCAGATGGCCTCGAACTTTCGCCATGCGGACCCACTGTCAAGAATGGCATTCGCGCGGGCGAGACCTTCTCCGCGCGGCACGGCACCGAGATGCTCCAGAAGGACGCCGGCTAGAGCGAGCGACCGGTCGCGCAAATCCACTGGTGCGGCAGGCTCTCCCCGCAGCACGGAAACCACGTCCCGCGCTTCCAGCGCTGGCCCGATGCCACGCCCGACAGGTTGTGTTCCGTCGCTATAGACGATCCGCACGGAGAGGTCAACCTGAGCGGCAACGTGCTCGAGCAGCGCGCCCAGGGAGTGCGCGGACTCCGCAGAGCGGACCTTGGCGCTGGGACCTACTGGAATGTCGATCACCGCGTGCGTCGATCCGGCCGCGACTTTCTTCGAGAGGACCGACGCGACCAGCTGCGCCTCGCTGTCGATGTCGAGCGGGCGCTCCACGCGGATGAGGATATCGTCGGCAGGGCTCAACCCCACAGCTCCGCCCCACACGATGCATCCGCCCTCTCGCTCCACCACGCGGCGGATCGACGGAATCTCCAGATCGACCGGCGCCAGTGTTTCCATCGTGTCGGCTGTTCCCGCCGGGGAGGTGATGGCACGGGATGAAGTCTTCGGCATCAGCAAGCCGGCCGCGGCGACGATGGGAACGACGATCAGCGTGGTGCGGTTGCCCGGAAGGCCGCCAACACAGTGCTTGTCCGCGATTCTGGCGCCACGCTCCCATGCGATGCGCTCGCCCGATTCGATCATGGCTTGCGTCAGCGCCACGATCTCGTCTCGATCGAGGCGGTCTCCGGCACAGGCAGCAACGAACGCCGCCAGATGGATGTCCGAGTAGCGACCCGCCGAGATATCGGCGACGATGCCTCGCAGGTCGGCCGCGCTCAGGCGCTCTCCGTACAGCTTGCCGCGCACCCGCGCCAGCGAATCGATCGGCGGCACCGGCGCGGCGGTGACCGTCGCCCCTTCGCGGGTGCCGAGCTTGCGCCACGCCGGTTCGGACAGGCCTGCTTCGCCGGGCGACACGATTGCGGAATCGACGACGTTCAGGGTTGCGATCACTTCTGCCGCGCCGTTGCGCAGGAGTACGCGCGACTGGGCGGCGAACCCCTCGGAGCGGCACACGTGGCAATCGCGGTGCATGTAGACCACTGCCTCCT
>CAZWGW010000906.1:702-3183 GCA_964633565.1 uncultured Planctomycetaceae bacterium | reverse complement strand
CTCATCAGCGACACGTCCGTTGCAGGCCTGAAGCCCAACGTCGCGATACTCGCAACGGAACGACGGATCGTCATCCACCGAGCCGGCAAGCTCCTGACAGAGTGCACATGAATTGACATGGTCCGACACCAGTGCCATCTGCTCTTGAGAGAGCGCCTCCGCCAGAAAGGCACGCAACTGCTCGCGCGGGAGACAGGGCTGGATGGTCGGGTTCCGGGGCATGTTTTGACTTCGTTGGACTGCCGATGATCGACGCCGTTCGCCTTACTCCTTGGCAAATGAGGCGATGTCAGCGGTCAAAAACTGCACTTCCGCCTTGAGTCGCTGCAGCACCTTGTATTTGGCGCGGTAGACCCAGTCCGGCTTGCGCTTCAGACGTAGTGCCACTTCCTGTGGGGGTTGATCGCGGACCCACACCTCGTCAAACGCCAGCCAGGAGTCTTCGTCGAATTCCGGCCGAATCCGCGCGATTGCAGTCTGAAACACGTGACTGTTGAACTCGGCAATCCAGACTGCGTCGTTCTCGGGATCGTCTTCCGGAAGGGCATCCGTCCCCCCGACTCCACGGCCGGCGCACGTCGCTCGCTTCTGGTATTTCCCAATCTCGCGGACGGTGATCGTCCCCAGCCAGCTACGGAATTTTCCCCGTTCCGGCTCGTACTCAAATGATTTGATCCCGCTCTGTACAGCCAGAAACACATTCTGGGTCACGTCACGGGCATCCGCGTCCTGCAAGCGCCGCTTTTTGCAGATTCGAAACAGGAGGGGAGTGTAAAGTTCGACGAACAACTCCCAACTGCCGCCGTCGCCGGCAGACTGCAGTCGTTGTAACAGGCTCGCACGTGTTGAGGGCCAATCGTGACCGGAACTGCTCATAACCAATAGGTCGCTGGAAGCCGATTCTCCCCGCTCAAAGTCGGAGATCGTCGAAAAAGGTGCGGGCAGCTCATTGATCGACCGACCGCGTCGATCGCAGGTACACACGATCAGACTACTCGGCTCTCTACCTGCATTCAACTTTCACAAGCGGATTTATCGGTCAGGCGTTGTCATTCGTGGCTTTGACGCTGCTTCCGCGACGAACATTTGCAGAAAAATCGAACGACTCAGGATTTTTCGCCGGGAGAATGCCTGTATCGCCAGCAATATCAGATTGTGCAGGCCAACGTCCTGTCGCTCAGCAGATCCGCGCACCTCGCAAACCGCCGCCAAGAGGTCGGGACTTCCCCGGCCCGGGCGGCGGTGTGCGCGGCGGGGTTGTCGTCGGCGAATCGTTCATCAGCGCTAAGGATGCGCAGCGCCTGGCCTGTCCCACGCGTGATTCACGGAATGGTAGTCACAGCCAGAACAGTTTTCGCAGAGGCAGCGCCAGTGCCGCAAGGCAGCGGGGAGCCTGAACCAGGCCAGCACAATCACGGGAGCCCGAAGCATGGCAAAGAGAAAAAAGGCCCGAAAGGGCATCACGGTCGACGACCTGAAGTCATTCGTGCGCAAGGCGGCAACCGAATTCCTGAAGCAGCCCAACGTTACCTCGGTCGGAATCGGCCACAAGATCACTGGCAAGACGCCGACGAAGGAACTCTGCATTCAGTTCACCGTGGGCACAAAAGTCGCTCCCGAAGCCCTGGAATCGATCGGAGCCACTGCACTGCCGAAGTCCGTCACCATCAACGGAATTGAAGTCCCGACGGATGTTCTGGAGCGCTCGTACGACGCCGAATTCCGGGAAGTGGAACTGGAGTCCCGACTGGAAGCCGCAGCGCCGCGGAAAATTGCGGTGAATCCGGTCGTTCCCGGAGTCAGTATCGGACATCCGCGCATTTCGGCCGGCACCGCGGGGTGCGTCGTGTATGATGCGCACACGGGCGCCCCCTATGTCCTCTCCAACTGGCATGTCCTCCACGGCGCAGATGGAACCATCGGCGACCCGATCGTGCAGCCGGGGCGGCACGACGATAATCGGGTGAACGAAAACATCGCCGGCCGGCTGGTTCGAAGCCATCTCGGAGTTGCCGGCGATTGCGCGATCGCGTCGATCGACGGGCGACGTCTTGAGCCGCAGGTTGTGGACCTTCAAGTTGCGGTCGAGCGGATCGGAGAGCCAGAACTCGGCGATCGTGTCGTGAAGTCCGGGCGCACCACGGAGGTCACGTATGGGATCGTCCAGCGGATCCATGTAACGACCCGGATCGACTACGGAATCGCGGGAGTGCATGACATCGGCTGTTTTGAAATCGGTCCCGACCCCGATCATCGGCCCCCGAACGGCGAAATCAGCATGGGCGGAGATTCGGGCTCTGCGTGGCTCGGCACGGAACGCGGCCGTCCGACCAACGTGATGCTGGGATTGCACTTTGCCGGCGAAGTCGGCGATGCGCCCGAGCACGCTCTCGCCTGTTATCCAGCGGCGGTGTTCGAGAAGCTCGAGATTCGGCCGATGCCCCCGACCGTCATGGTCGAGGCTGCGGCACGAGGGTACGC
>CAZWGW010000906.1:0-692 GCA_964633565.1 uncultured Planctomycetaceae bacterium | reverse complement strand
TGATCGCGGGACAGCCATACCGGATTATCGGTAACGCCAACGCCGTTTTCGACTTCTCGAAAGTGGCGCCACCGAGCGATGTCCGGCAATGCCAGATCTGTCATGCGGAGGGCTCGACGCCTGCGACCGATGAGGTCCGCGATGACGTGTTAGACTTCCAGGGAAAGACGGTGTTTGACTACACCCATTTCTCACTCGCAATGAGCCGGTCGCGACGGTTTGCCCGGTGGGTCGCGTGGAATATCGACGGGGGCGCACTCCGCAGATTGAGTCGGGACGGGATCCCGTTCAAAAAGGACCCAAAGATCCCGGCATCCGCCCAGGTGGGCAATGAACTGTATGTGAACAATGCGCTGGACCGCGGGCATATCGCTCGGCGTGCGGACCTGCTCTGGGGGACACTCACCGAAGCGCGACGCGCCAATGTCGACTCGTTCTTCTTTACGAATATCACGCCGCAGCATGAAGCGTTCAACCAGTCCAGCGCGGGCGGCATCTGGGGCGAACTGGAGAACGCGATTTTCGCCGACGTCGACGTCGAGGACTTGCGGATTTCAGTCATCGGGGGTCCGGTCTTCTCCGCGTCGGACCCCGACTTTCGGGGGATCCTGCTGCCCAAACAATTCTGGAAGATCGTCTACTTTCGACAATCGGGCGAGCAACTTGTCCGCGCAAAGGCGTATCTGCTGACG
>CAZWGW010000905.1:0-3183 GCA_964633565.1 uncultured Planctomycetaceae bacterium | reverse complement strand
CATCGGATGGACGTCCCCCGTCTCGCGGAGCTGTTCGATGTCCACCGGCGCGTCGAGCGCCCAGTCCTCGAGAAACGTGATGGCCAGCGGCTCCACCGCCGGGCCCTCGACGCGAACCATCGCATCAATCCACTGGCCGACCCCCGCGTCGCGTTTGAAGTGCCGGGGATCGACGATATTCATGCTCCCCGTGTACCCGACGCGTCCGTCGATGACCACGATCTTGCGGTGCATCCGCATGTCGAACCGCACAAACGCCATCCGCAGCAGGCTGGCCCGGAGGGCCGAGTGCAGCTCGACCCCTCCCTGACGCAACCGCGCGGGCCACGTGCTCCGCAGGAACGGCCGGCTGCCGACGTCGTCGAGCAGGACGCGGCAGATCACGCCCCGCGCCGCCGCCCGGAGGAGCGCCTCACCGATCTCGTTGGCCAGTCCCCCCACATGCCAGATATAGAATTCCAGGTGGCACGTGCGCGTGGCCTGGTTGATGTCGTCGAGCAACCGCCGGAAGGCCGACTCGAAGTCGCGGAGCAGTTCGACCGTGTTCCCGGGCATGGCCGGGATGCCGGTCTCACGCTCGGCCAACCGGGCGAGCGGCTGGCAATTGCCGTATTCGCGCGACCAGTCCGTCACCCCCCGGGACTTGAGTTCCGCCAGCCACTCCTCGTAGGGTTCGTGCAGCAGTTCGGCCTTGCGGCCGCGGCGGTACCCCAGCCGCAGTTCACCGATCAGCAGATACACCACAACGCCAACGAACGGGAACACGAGCACGACGAACAGCCATGCCAGCGACACGCCCACCGGCAACCGCCGCATGATGACGCGCACCGACAATCCCAGCCGCGCCAGCAGATCCACAACAAAGAGCACGGTCGTGATCCAGCCGACGTCGAACATGCGCGATGTCCGAAAAGGGACGGACGGTGTCGTCAGACGCCACCGGAATGGCCTCACTGTACGCGAAACGGCCGGCGGCACAAGACGGCACGCCTTGGAGGACGACTGGCATCGGATTGCCGGGCGGCGCCTGTGCGAATAGCATCTCACGCCGTACTGCGCCGCGCACGTTGACACAATCGTTGGCCCCGGGGACCCGGGCGGATGACCGCTTCCACATTGCCGCCGGAATCTTCGCCCCTGTCGACTCCGTTACAATGCGCGGAAGCAGCGGGTGAGACCGCGCTGCGGCCGCTCCGGATCGGACCTCTGGTCATTGACTTCCCGGTCGTCCAGGCGGCGCTCAGCGGCTACAGCGACGCGCCCATGCGCATTGTCGCCCGCCGGCTCGGCGCCCCGTACACGCTGGCTGAGGTGATGATCGACCGGTTCGTCCTCGACCTCAAGGACCGCCGACGCACGCAGCATCACCTGCGGATCGCCGACGAAGAGCACCCCGTCGGCGGGCAGCTCATGGGGGCCGATCCGTTGCAGTTCGGTCCCGCGGCACAAAAGCTGGTCGTCGCCGGGTTCGACGTCATCGACATCAACTTCGGCTGCCCGGTCCGGTCGGCGGTCGGCGGCTGCCGCGGCGGATATCACCTGAGCCAGCCGGAAGTGGCCCTGGAAATTGTCCGCCGCGTGCGCGATGCCGTGCCGGAGCAGGTCCCGGTCACCGTCAAGATGCGCCGCGGCATCGACGACTCCGTGGAGAGCCGCGAGAAGTTCTTTCGCATTCTTGACGGGGCATTTGAGGGGGGTGTCGCCGCAGTCACCGTGCACGGCCGGACGGTCGAGCAGAAGTACGACGGACCGAGCAACTGGAACTTCCTGCGAGTGGTCAAGCAACATGCCGGTACGCGGACGATCCTCGGCAGCGGCGACCTGTTCACGGCGCAGTCCTGCCTCGATATGCTGGCGCACACGGGTGTCGACGGAGTCTCCGTTGCACGCGGCGCGATCGGTAACCCGTGGATCTTCCGCCAGGTCCGCGCACTCGCCGCCGGGCTGCCGCTGCCGCAACCGGACCTCGCTGAGCAGCGCCGCGTGCTGGAATTGCAGTGTGCGCTGTGCCTGGAACGGGAAGACGAACGTGCCGTGTTGTCGACGATGCGGAAGTTCGGGATCAAATTCGCCCCACTGCATCCGCAGCATGTTGAGGTTCGAAACGCCTTTGCGACAGCACGGAGCCTGGCGCAGTGGCGCGGCGTGCTCGACATGTGGTATTCGCCGATTTGAGATCTGTGATCTGTGTGTGAAATCTGAGATTTGAGATTTGAGATCTGAGACTTGAGGTTCGCATTTCGCAGTTCTTTCGACATTCCGATTTCGACATTCGACATTCCCGTCACGGATTTGCGTTCCGCACCAGCCGACGCTTCAATGGCGGAGTCGATCCGGGATCTGCTCCATGACCGCCTGCCTCGCTCCGCGCCCACTCCCGCCCGAAACGGTCGAGGGGCTGCGCCCACCGCGGCAGGGGTTTCCTTTCTTCGCGCATGCCGACGAGTTCCATCTGCAGCCGGATGCGCGGGAATTCTCGGCCGGCAACGCGTGGTGGCTCGCCGATGCGTGTTTTCTGGTCTACGGCGATGCCGCCTTTATCGAAGCGGCGTTTCAGGCGTCGCCGCTGCCAGTGCTGGGATTTCAACTCGACTGGCTGGGGACGCGCACGGACAACCGCGGGATGGTCCTCAGCAACCCGGACGTCGTGGTCATTGTGTTCCGCGGCACGCGGCTGCAGATGCACACATTGCTCGATGTGGCCGAAGTCGTGCTCATCAATCACAACGACCTGTGGACCGACAGCCGCTTCCTGCGAGTGGCGTGCCGGGCGGGCGGACAGGTCCATGCCGGGTTTGACAGCGCCTTCGCCGGGATCAGCGATACGCTCGACGCGATTGTGTGTAACAAGCGGCCGGAGCAGAGGCTGTGGTTGACAGGGCACAGCCTCGGGGGCGCGCTGGCGACACTGGCCGCGGCCCACCTGGGCGCTGCAGCGGTGCAGGGACTGTACACCTTCGGCAGCCCGCGTGTCGGCAACGCCGCGTTCGTCGCCGAATTGCCGCACGAGTCGCACCACCGGTTCGTGCATCGTGACGACTGGGTGCCGACCGTGCCGCCGGAAGTGATCGGCTACGTTCACGGCGGCACGCTTCAGGCGGTGCCGGGAAGTCCACCGCGCCGGCCCTGGAACGATTTCACAAGCGGGGCCGGCGAGTTTGCCGCCGCCTTGAAGGCGATGGC
>CAZWGW010000904.1:0-3193 GCA_964633565.1 uncultured Planctomycetaceae bacterium | reverse complement strand
ATGAGCTCGTGCACATCGGCCGCGGGCGCGACAACCAGGTCGTGCTCAGTGACGAGGGGCTGGCCGAGCATCAGGCGAGCATCGTCCGCCGCAACGGCCGCTACGCCATCTACGCGCCGCAGGCCGGTTCCGTGCAGGTCGAGGGGAGCGACATCCCCGCGGAGAAATGGGTCTGGCTGCCGCAGGCTGCCACGATCAAGCTGGCCGGCACGGTGTTCCGGCTGGAGTCGGTGCAGGGGGAGAACGGCGCCGCCGCCACACCCCCACCCGAATCGACCCCGACACCCACTCCCGGCAAGTCGCGTCCCAAGACGACGCCCCCCGGCGCGAAAAAGGAGGGGAGCGAACGCGCGAAGAAGAAGGCACGCCCCGCCGAGAAGCAGCCGCAGGTCGCCCGGTTCATCAGCGACAGGACGGGAGAGCCGCTGGTGCGCCTCGGTGAAGACGGCCAGCTTCCCGCGCTGGAACTGGCCGAACTGGCCGAAGAGGCGCCGCAGGAGCGCCGGCAGAAGTCGACGTCGAACCCGCTGCTGCTGTACGGACTGATCGGCTTCAGCTTTGTCGCGTCGCTGGGGATGCTGCTGATCGATCCCAACGCGGCGAGTACGTCATCATCGTCGGAGCAGGCGAAAGCACGCACGGCGCTGCGCGAATTTTACGGCGCGCCCGGCGCAAGGCTGGAGCGGTATCAGGAGTTACTCCGGCAGGGACTGGTGTGTCATTCGCAAGGTGACTGGGAGGGCGAAGGGAACGCCTATCGCCAGGTCCTGCAGATGCTCAACGCGGCGGACATCCGCGATCCGAAGCGGCATCCCAATGGGCTGACCGGCAAACAGACGAAGCGCGGCCGCGACAGTGACGACGACCTGCGCGAGGCGCTTGAGACGCTGCTGGCGAACTGAGTGAATCCGCCTGCCACTTCAGCAGATTTCCGGGAACGCGCCGAAGCCGCACTCCGTCTCATTTCGATCTTGAGCGGGACCCCACCCAGGCAATCAAATCGAGAGGACGTTGGAACGTGAAGCGGAACTTGAAGTTGCGATTTGTAGCGGTCGTCGCCGGCGCGCTCCTCGCCGGCTGCGCCCCGGAAAACGAATACGATTACAAGACTGACCCCCTTTCCGGGGGAGGTTCGTCGCAGGGCGGCGGCGGGGAGGACGGGCCGCGCCGATTTACAAAGGACGGCGAAGAGTACGAAGAATACTCGGTCGAACATGTCGACGTCACGCCGCCCCCCGTCAAGCCGGACAGCCTGCCGGACGACGTGCTCGACCCGAACCGGGTGCCGGAGTTCAATCCGGACCTTGTCCACAGCGAGCCGGTCGAAGGCTGGGACATCAACCTCAGCCGCACCGTTTTTCAACTCGATGTGCCAGTCGTGCGGCCAGACGTGGAACAGGACCTGCTGACGCTGCGCTCGTCCTATGCGGCGGCTGTGGCGGCTATGCAGAACCGCGGCGTGACGATCCTCCCCTCGGTCAACGCAATCGACGGCAAGGCGAAACAGTTTGACGACGGACTCTACGCGGCCCTCGACCAGGCATACTACAGCGGTCTGCAGGACAAACTGACGAGCCATGTCGACTTCATCCGTCGGCTGGCGGAAGCGCTTGGCCCCCAAGCCGAAGCCACGCCGTTCCTCGCCGCGGGGTTGCAGATCGCCGGCGTGTCGGTCGCGGTCGCGAATACGGGGGAACGGGACCGGCTGCTGGCGGACTTCGAATCGAAGCCGCTCCGCTCCAAGCCGCTCGGGTTCTACAACTGGTCTCCCGAACTGCAGCAGTGTTATCGCTTCCTCAAGTTCTTCCAGCACGAGTTCAACCTTGGCGGAGACCAACTCCCCGCCGTACCGCGTGAACTGGCGGAAGTCGTGTCGTCCAGCACCGAGTTGCGGGCCGATTACGAGCAGGCGGTTGCCTTCTTTTCACGGTTGACGAATCCTCCCGTTACGCTGTCGCTGCTCGACGTTGCCGGCCCGGTGAATCCGGGCGCGCTGGCCCAGCAGCAACTGGCCCGCCATAGGCATCCGTCAGTGTCGGTCTTCCCGGCGTCGACGAGCAAGGAGCAGCGGCTGTTCGAGGCGATGTTCCCGGAGGCGCTGCCTCCGAACGCGGACCTGATGCGGGAGATGATCAAGGCGGTGCGGTCGGGACAGGTCGACCTCGCGCCGGATGCCGACAGCGGCTGGTACGACCACCAGGCGTTCGCACTGGAGACGTTTCTGCTGCCGGACCGCGGCGAGGAGTCGGTCAAGCTGCTGCTGTCAGGTCGCTACAAGCAGCGGATGCTGGATGCGTTCGCGGCGATGATTACGAAGCGGCGCGAGACGCACGTGCGGCAACTGGCGGTAGCCGAAGCGCCGATGGCGATGGCAGAGCCGCTGCAAAGCCTCTCACCGCGGCTGCGGCTGGAGCCGAACGCGACGTACTACCTGCGGACGGCCCGCGCGTACAGTTTCCTGCAGGCGTATCTCGAATCGGTCATCGGCGCGGAGGCCCTCGCGGGGCTGCACGGCCTGCGCGAGTCGGGACCGCGGGAGATGAACCTGGCGGAAGAACTGACGGCCCAGCGCGAGCTGTTCTACGGCTGCTACCTGCTGGCTGTGGAGGACGTCGGCCTGCCGCCTGCCGTAACGATGGACGAACTGGCTGACCCCGCCGCCGCCCGGAAGCGGGCACTGGAATGGCTGGCCCACTGGTCGGACGATCCGGACCTTGCCGTCGACACGCGAGTGATCGTGCCGGTCGCCATCGACACGATCCGCATGGCGACCAACCTGTGGGGGACGGCCGGCGTGCGGATGGCGCATCTCGACACGTCGTTCGCGCCCGGCTTCGGCCCGTCCGTGCGACCGGCCGGATCGACCGAGGAGTGGAAGCCGGCCGAGCATTACACGCTTGAAGCCAAGCGGTACATGATCCCGGTCGACGAGTTCGTGACGGTCGAGATCCCGCGGCTGGACTGCCCGACGCGGGAGCAGTTCCGCCAGATCTGTGATCAGGCCGGCACGAGCGAAAAGATCCGCGAAGCCTTGCAGGGAGGCGGGTGAGCGGTGGTGGATGCGTACATCAGAAGCCCGGTCCCGGCGCGCCGGGACCGGGTTTCTTTTATTCGTGAGTGCCCTGAATTCGTGGAACGCCTCGTCAGCCCCACGAATTCAGGGCACTCACGAAATGAGTCAGGGGTCTGGTTC
>CAZWGW010000903.1:0-3196 GCA_964633565.1 uncultured Planctomycetaceae bacterium | reverse complement strand
CGGCGGAATTCCGGCGGGAGACGCGAATTGTATGCACTTTTTCGGGTCGGCTGAAGGGGCTTGTTCACCACAAAGACACCAGGGACACGAAGGGGAGGCTGAAAGTGGGAGGCGAACAATGGAGAACAGCAAACCGGGAATCTGTGGCCGGAAAGCCGTGGCCAGGTCGGGACAACGGCCACATTGCGGGATCGAGAGACTAAGTACTGCGTTGCTCGCATCAACGTATCACGATGCGTGGATTTAAGTCCGGCTTCGATCACGTCGAGCATTCCGCGCGGATTTTTCTTGCACTTCGGCCGCGGCTGGGTATAGAGGGGATATCACGCAGGCTGTCTGGCCTGGGGCGATCGTCGAGGGCGGCTCCAGCGAGTGGAGAGAGCGGACGATGCAGAGCTGCTTGTCGCCATGATGATTGGGGCTTGCAGCGATCGCGCGGCGGCCCAGACGCGGCGGCGGGCGACTGCGCCCGCGCCGCTGCCGCCCCTGCCGGGATACAACCCCGACATGCCGCGCGAGGCGACGTCTACCTGCACGCCGGGCTGCTGGCCTGGACGCGCGACGACGCGGAAGGGGCGCAGCGATACTTCTCAGAGGCATTCCGGCGAAATCCGTCCCCGCGCTCGACGATCACCATGCTGGCGTCGGCGGTGGTGCGGCGCTCGCCGTACGTCCACACGCCGCCGGCGGCGCGGGAAGGGGACGCGGGCGACATCGCACAACTCATGGTCTATGCCGACATGCTGCAGAACGCGCTGCAGATGTACCGCGCGCATCGGCTGTGGGAGGGGTTGCTGACGAAACGCCAGCGGGACCTGTCGCCGCTGCAGCGGAGCTATGCGCTGCTGCGCCGGGCGCAGGCGCGCAGCCAGTTCCGCAACGCGCTGGAGAAACAGGCGGACCTGGTGCTCAAGGACTATGACCAGTCGCGAAAGGCGGCGCGGGGTGCGCCATGGGCCGATCAGTCGCTGATGCTGGCGGGGGAAGCAGCGTGGCACCTGAAATTCGACACTGCGGCGGCCATCGCACTGTGGAAGACCCTGTGCGAGGACTACCCGGACAGCGGCTACGCACCGCGGGCCGCCTATCTGACCGGTGTCGTCCACGAACGTGCGGAGGAGTGGGAACAGGCGTACCTGGCGTTCGACAAGGCGCGGAAGAAGTATCCGAACGCCGGCGTGACCAAGCTGGTTGAAGATCACCTGCGCAAGG
This sequence comes from uncultured Planctomycetaceae bacterium, assembly GCA_964633565.1. GTDB lineage: Bacteria > Planctomycetota > Planctomycetia > Planctomycetales > Planctomycetaceae > CAZWGW01. Next base: position 1,984 of record CAZWGW010000903.1, on the reverse strand, counting down.
TAACGGCCAATCTGGCGGAACTGCCGACGGAGTCGGCGCCAGAGGCGGTGCCCATTCGTCGCCGGACGCAGCGCAGCGGCAATGCACCGTGAGTCGTTGGACGCGCAATCGGAAAAGCGGCATCAATTCGAGGAGGGTTCCATGCCACGATACACCGCGGGCGCTGTCGCAGCATTGTGCATGTTCGTCGCGTCTCAAGCGTGCGCCACGGAGCACATTACGATCGACCTGGCGAGCGGGCTGAACTTGGGGGCCGGCTGGGGTGAGCTGACTCCTGAGCGGCACGACCTGCGGATCACGCTGATCGCTCCCGCGGGATTGTCGTTTTACAACGACGTCACGGCGCAGGATGTGACTGGCCAGACGCTTTGGGACGTCGAATCGTACACAGGATCCACGTACACCTTCGTCCCGTACGGTGCTCAGGAAGACGAGATGGGCTGGATCAACGTCGGCGGCACAGTGTTCGATCCCGGCGACCCAGTGGGGTGGATGAACGGGCAAATGTTCTCGGTCCGCGTGTCGAATGCGCTGTGGCCATGTGCGAGCTGCCCGTACGAGAACGGCATGCCGGTCAATCCCAACGACTGCAATACGGGCTACATCTGCAGCCTGCTGGAGGAAGGAGAGGTCAGCATACCCGTCCCCGGCTCCAAAGCGGTGTCGGTCACCGTGCATCACGGGCTGCCCGGCACGTTGACGATCCTTGGGGCCGGCAACGGGCTGGATGTGCTCAATCCCGACGAAAGTCCGTTCTCGTCGGCATACGTCACCGGCAGCGGCATGCACAGCGTGCAGCTCCTGTTGCACGCGGACGAGTCGTTCACCGGAAGCGTGACCCTCACCTGCCGCTTTCTGCAGGATGGGGCGGACCTCGACAGTCAGGACGTCGTGGAAGCCAAGCCAGTGGTGGTCGATCTGGACATTGCCGGCGTCGAAGAGGAAGATGAACAAGAGGTCGGAGGGTTTGTCGCCGTGCGAACTTCCGACAACCCGGCGCCGCGGAAGCAGATCATGCTCAAGGTCGAGGGGTTGGAGGAAGGGACCGCCACGTTGACGCGCTCGAATGCCAGGGTGCGTGTGTTTACCACGTCTGAGGACGGCGAGGAGATCACGTTCAACGGCCAGGACAACACGTGGCCGGTGAACGCGGTGCCGCGTTCCCTGTACGTGCAGGGCGCGGCCGCGAGCCTGGGGTTTCGGGACGTTGTGCTGACGCTGTCGGCGGACGGCGCCGGGAGCGACAACGTCAACTTCACGGTGCTGCTGGCGACGTTCAGCCAGGTGAGGACGGGATTTCGGAAAGGCGGTGCCGGGGGCGACCCGACGGACTGGGACGGGGGAAGAGCGCGACGCCGGCCACGAACGACGACCCGCCTGAGCCGGTCATTGACTGCTGGATGGCCGCGCGATGGACCGATCCACACGGGGAGGTGCACGTGATCGGCCGGCGTCCGCCGATTGTGCTGGTGCCGAAGTATATCGGGTGCCCGTTCCCTCAGGCCAATGCGGCTGCGCAAGGCGAGAACAGAGGCCTGAACCGCGACACAAGTCCCGGGCTATTCAATATCCGACCGCCACGGGCGCAACTGGTGACGATGTATGTGCACTGGCTGACGGTCCAAGTGCAGGATCAGTTCCGAGTCAATCTGGACGAACTCTATGAAGGCGCGCCGGTCAGGGAAACGTTTCTTGGCGAACGCCGCGCGCGAAACCGAGTCATCAACCAATTCCTGGATGCGCAAGGAAGGTATCAAGCGTAGCCTGCCTGACCACATCGGCACGCTCCTCGACGGAAAGATCAAGTCGCCTACGGGCTTTCCGATCGGCGCGTCTGTCGACCTGACGACTGAAGTCGAAGTGAATGTGCAGGACAAAACTGTGCGAGACGTGCTTACCGGGGCCGTCCCCCTCGTTCCCAAGCGCCGTTTTCTGTGGGTGTCGCGACATCGCGACGTCAGTGGGACGCCCAAGGTGGAAGCCT
>CAZWGW010000902.1:0-3203 GCA_964633565.1 uncultured Planctomycetaceae bacterium | reverse complement strand
TCGCAGCCCGCTGGATTCCAGCGCCTGCGCCGGGCCGTGCGTCCGCGCGAGTCTCTTATTTTCTGGGTTTGTCCTGCACGCCGACGTAGAAACACAATTCCACACCTTCGGGCGCGACTTCGTTGGCGGATCGGGCCACCTCCTCCACAAATCCGGAGGGGATGTCGCGATCGGCCTTGATGATGATGGTGGTCTTGCCCGACTTGATCCCCTCCGCGACGTAGCCTCCGACTTCCGCCAGGAGGAGCGTCGGTTTGTCCGGGTCGGCGCCGGCCACGATCTGCGGGTCGTCCCCCGTCCTGAAAATCGAAATCACGACGGCGTTCTCGAGGGGCACGCCCGCGCCGTGGGCGGCGGCCGGCATCTGCAGCCGGGCCTCCACCTGCATGGTGGACGTGACCATGAAGAAGATCAGCAGCAGGAACGTCATGTCGATCATGGGCGTAATGTCCATGCCGAGTTCGGCTTCGTCCTTGCGGCTGGGCGAATCAGTGTCGGAGAACAGTGAACGCATGCGATGTTCCCCGCCGGTTCAGGACCGGGCCGTTTCGAAGTCGTCGAGAAACTCGCTGACATGCTGTTGGACGGAGTCGGTCAGCCGGCTGATGCGAACCTGGACCATCGAGCCGAGGATCGCCAGCGGGACGGCGATCGTCAGGCCCCACATCGTCGTGTAGAGGGCCACACTGATGTCGCTGGAGAGTGCTTTCGGGTCGGCGCCGGTCTGCTGAGCGCCGGCAATCTTGGCAAACGCCATGATCATGCCGGTCACCGTCCCCAGCAGCCCCAGCATCGGAGCACACTTCTCCATCGTCGCCACCCACGACCGGCCGTAATACAACTCGGCCAGGACTTCGCGTTCGAACTTCTCGGCCAGGAGCTGCCGCAGTTTCGCCAGGGGACGATCGCGGTTGGCCAGCGCGTGCAGGATGAGTTGCGGCGCCGCTTTGCTCCAGTAGCCCGGCTGGTCACAGAACTCGACCACTCCGTCAAGGTCCTTGCGTTGCAGCCGCTCGCGGACTTCCCCGAGAAAATCCTCAGCGTTTGCGTTGCTGAAGAATCGCTTCTGGGCGATCTTCCGCATCAGGAGGATGACCATGAACACACCGAACATTGCGGAAACCGCCTGCGCGGCGTAGATCACCGGGCCGGACCAACTCAGGAGCAGTTCCATGTCTGTCTCAGTTCTCTTTCGAAAGGATGACTGATTGCCGCGCACCCTGTTCCGACCACACAGCAGACCGGGCCAACATGGTAGCGTAGTCCCCGCCGATTTCCATCCGCGGACCGGCGGCCGCGATCTGCATCCCCAGCGTCAGACAGGGGGCGGAATCCCGCCGGGTTCGGCTTCAGCGGAAATAGGTCTGATGGGTGACGGCGAACGAATACCCCCTGCCGCGCGGCACGATGACAAAATACGTCCGGCGAATCTCCCGCTCGGGGCGATTGGCGTAGCTCCGCTCCGCCTGCGCCAGTAATTGCTCCGTCTGTGCCGGATAGAAGTGCACCAGGATGCCCTCCGCCAGGTCGACCCCCGCCTTCTGCAGCAGTTTCGTGTCGGCCGCCTTGCGCTGCCCCCCCTGCCACGTCATATACAGCCGCAATTCCCCTTTGCCGGTCTTGACCACCAGCTTGGCCGGGGTGGCCTGGGAGAACTTCGACACGTACACCAGTTCGCTCCGCTGCGGATAGATCACGCCCAGCTCGATGCCGAAGAAGTCCAGTTGATTGGCGTATTCTTCCATCGATTCCTGGTCGGCAAACTTGACGAACCAGCGGTTCTCGCGGGCGACGCCTCCCCCCGCGCCCCCCCCTTCACCGAGCGGCCGGCCGCCCGTTCCCCGGTAGCTCCCGGGCGTGCCGCTGCTTGCCGCATCGCTCGCCACGATCTGCTCGACCTGCTCGGTGGCGCGGTCCGACAACTCCACGACGGCATCGAGTATCTCTTCGATCTGTTGCTCGTCCGTCTGCTCCTCAACGGGGGCGGCGTTCGGGTTCTCTTCTTCCGGCGACTCGACGTTCAGCGTCTCATCCGGGGAGCCGTCCTCATACCCGCCGCCGGCGACAAAGTCGATCGGGACCAGCACCGGCACCGGCGCGGGTCGCGTGGCGTACCACCAGCAGACGACGGCGATGACAATCAGAATCGACGCCAGCACGGCCGACATCATGAACGAGCTGACGCGGTCGTACGCCGTGACCCGCATCACGGGGAGCGGGTGCTCCTTGAATCCGGGGGCGCGACGCGGAGACTGGGTTGTGGTGGACACGGCTGTTGAGACCGGGGGGACTGGAGCGCCCGCCGCGGGCTGCGAGAGACCACGGTGTGGAGGGCGACCGGGAGTGATTCCGCGCTGTGACGACCGTTTTGCAGGCCGTCGATTCATGCTATGGCGGCCTGCACGGCGTGTCAACAAACTCTCGCGCGGCGCGATGATCGTTTACAACCCGGCAGTGCCCTGACAGAATGGCCCCGCCCCGGGGCACAGCCCCTGCCCGAACCGTCCCGCCGCAGGCCAGGGCCAATGGTCCTGCCCCTGATCTCATCAATTGAGCACCGCGCATGAAGATTCCGCCCCTCTGCATCACGCTGCTGACCGTCGCCGTCCTCGGCTCATCCGGGGCGCTCCACGCCGGACCCGGCCACCTGCAACTGCAGACGGGCGACCGGATCGTCCTCATCGGCAACACGCTCGCCGAGCGGATGCTGTATTTCGGGCACTGGGAGGCGCTGCTCCACGCCCGTTTCCCCGAACACAATCTCGTCGTCCGCGACTTGGGCTGGTCGGCGGACGAATTGACGCTCCGTCCGCGATCGAAGGACTTCGACCACCACGGCCACACGCTGCAGGACCACAAGCCGGACGTCGTCATCGCGGCGTTCGGCTTCAACGAATCGTTTGGCGGACCGGCCGGTCTGGCGAAGTTTGAACAGGACCTCACGGACTTCATCCGGGAGACGACGACGACGAAGTACAATGGCGAGCACCCACCTCAGCTTGTCCTGCTCTCCCCGATCGCCAATGAGGACCGCACGGACCGGGGCATCCTCGCGGGGACGCGGAACAACGAGAACATTCGCGCCTACTGCCAGGCGATGGAGCGGATCGCGAAAGAACAGATGGTCCTGTTCGTCGACCTGTTCACTTCGACACAGGAACTCTACGAGCAGTCGAGCGAGCCGCTTACGATCAACGGCTGCC
>CAZWGW010000901.1:0-3206 GCA_964633565.1 uncultured Planctomycetaceae bacterium | reverse complement strand
CCCGAGCAGGTACAGGTACGTGTGCGCCATGTCGGCCTGGAAGCCGACCGTCTCCGGCATGTTCACTGCCTCCAGCAGATTGACCATTTCTTTCCAGGAGTGCATGCCGGCCCAGCAGATTTCGCCTTCGGCCGCCAGCCGCTCGCCGTGATCTTTGGCGACCTTGGCCGCGGCGCGGAACGTTTCGGCAATTTTCTGCGTATTGCCCTTCGGGTCTTCGGCCCAGTGCGCCGGGCTGTCGGCCGAATCGATACGGATCACGCCGTATTTCCGCACGCCGTGTTCGTTGAAGATCTTTGCAATACGACACGCCTTCTGGACTGCCGTGACGAATTTCTGGCGCGCCTCGGGGCCGCCCATGGCCGAATCGCCGACCGTTCCCGGCCAGACCGGCGCCACGAGCGAACCGACGGTGAACCCGTGCGCTGCGATCTTATCGGCAATCGCCCGGAGTTCGTCGTCGCTGGCGTCCGGGTCGGTGTGGGGATGGAACAGGAAGTAGTCGATCCCGTCGAACTTCTGCCCGTTCACGCTGGCGCCGGCCGTCAGTTCGAGCATGCGATCCAGCGAAATCGGCGGATGGTCCGTGCCGGGTTCCTTGCCGACGAGACCAGGCCACATGGCGTTATGGAGTTTGGGGAGGGTGTGGGGCATGTCGGTTCCTTACAGGGGTGTATGTCAAGGAAGAATGGTGGACGCGACCCGTCAGGTCAACTGATTCGTAGTGTCTGGCAGCAATCCCATTTTGCGGAGGCGACGGCGGCCCGGAGAATTCAGATTCTCTTTCCACAGCCGCTCGGCGTCCTCCGCCTGGCGCTGGATTTCGGCATCGAACTCAGCTTGATGATCGAAGTAGTTTCCCAGCGCGCAGTGGATCTGCCCGAGAGTCAGGTCGGGATGCTGAAGCTGAATGGCTTTGGGCGACCATTTCCAGTGCGTGTGCTCGATGATGACATGGATGATCTTGAACCGCGTGCCGGCGAAGTGGGCGACGCCACGCTCGTCGAGTTCGAGGTGTGTTTGAGAGACGGTTGTCATGTTCACGACAGCGTTTTTCGTATGTCCGGTAGTCGAGACATCACCTACAGCGCCGCTTTCTGTGCCGCGAAGTCGAGCGTCGACAAGATCCGCAACGCGTCCGGGTTCGGATCTTACCGTTTACGAGCGCGAGTATTTTGCCTTCGATTCCGCCAGCCTCGCTTCGTAACTCTTGGACCCATGCGCGATAAGTACGGCTGCGATCGGCGTCAATCGCGGTAACCCTTGGCAGCGCCTCGTGATACTCGGAGGCGATGGCGGAGTGTTTCCGCCGCTGGCGCTCATAAACGCGGATGACTTCCTTCGCAATCCCTTGTGGAAGTGGAGTGACGCACGACCGAAACAGGCTCGACAAGCCGCTCTCCCATGACCGACGTCCGGGCGCTCCTTTCTTGACCAACTTGTTGATGACTGGCTGGAAGTCACTCTCTCCGTCATTCCGTATGAGTAGCGGCGCATCGGCGCATTTGAACGGCATCTCTGGCGGTTTCCACTTGGCCTCGCAGTTGTTCCGCCACACTTTCACGCTGATTGGCGCTGAAGCAACGCGGTCGGAAACATGAGATCATGATGCAGGTCACGGCCATGAATCGCATAGAATTGGTGCAAAGCCGGAAGCACTTCGCCGTATCGTCGCTCAAGGCCGGTGTGGAACCTAGTACCACCTTTTTCCGGAATCGGGACGTACACGAAGCGTCCTTCGGCATCGACAGGCGCATTCCAACAGCCGTATTTCTGGTCGACGCCAATCCTGACAAGAAGGGCCTTCATCGTGCGAGTTGTTGAGCGCTGCGTTGACTCTTGCGGAGGATTTGGGCGTTAACCGGCTGTCGACTCTCCCAGGATCATTCGCCGAACCTCAGCCGCCGGCACGCCGCCACGGCGCTTGTAGTCCTCGCGGGCAGCGTCAAGGATCTCTTTGAGCCGCGGCGCACGTGATAAGTCGATCGCTTCCTCGTCCTCCTCGGCAACAAACCTGAGACTCCCGATGCTTTCACCGTTCAGGACGATGTCAATCGGGTCGCCCGGATGCTCGACAAGGTGTCGCGCAAGCGAAATGGGCAGGTCCTCAAACTCAAGCGAAGTCATAACGTGATCTCCTCCCCGTCGACCAACAACAGATTGCCCTGCTTGCGCCCGACAACGACGACGGTAACCAGTTGCTGGTCCTCCTCGACATCATACAGGACACGGATGTCGCCGACACTCAATTGCCAGCCGGCCACCGTGTTGGGACGCAGTTTCTTGCGATGACGGGTCGCAACCGTCGGCTGATGCTGCAACTGGTCGTCAATTGTATCGAGGACCGTCCTCTGTTCGTGTGCGCGAAGATCACCGATCTGGCGAACCGCGTCGTGCGTGTAGTCGATCGTGAATGCGGCCATCGTTCACTTGCGATGCGCCCCCACCTCCGGCGCCCCTGGCTGCGCGTTCGGCCCGAAATACCGCAGCCCCACCAGCGGCTCCGTCCCCGTATTCTGGAACGTCACCCCCGCTACGGCCGCTTTGGCCGTCACGAAGACTTCGTCCTCGGTCATCTCTCCGAAGCGGATCATCGCCGGCGTCTGCAGCGTCAGTTTGCCGAGCGAACCGGATCCCTGCACGGTGATCCAGCCGTACGCGCCGCCGTCCTTGATCGTGCATTTGGCCCCCGGCTGCAGCGTCAGTTCTTTCGCCGTGAAGAGTTGCTGGCCGTCGACCTTGCCGTACACGATCCAGCGGTCGACCCAGCCGGTCCCCTGTTCGGAGACGACCGGCTCCAGGTAGTGCGAGTCCTTGAAGTTCGGATCGACGTTCGCCTCCCAGTCGAGCGCTTCGACCAGGTAAGCATTGTCGTCGTGCTTCTCTTTCGGGAAGTCCTTCGTCAGCAGCGACCGCGGGACGGCCCGGCCTTCGACCATCGACTGGTACATGCCGAACACGTCGCTCCCCCACTGCGGCTCGTAGGTCAACAGCGACCCCGGTGCGTGCAGCACGCACGGGGGGATGAGCCACCCGGTGCCGACCTGCAGCCGGTACGCCTTCGACAGGTCCAGAATGCCGTTGTCGCCGTCGTTCCAGCGGTCGAGGCAGTCGACCACGTTCTGCTTCGACGTCCCCGGCTCCAGCCCCATGAACGTGTACGGGAAGTTGTTCCCCACGTTGTTGAGTTGCGGCGGGAAGTAGTA
>CAZWGW010000900.1:0-3208 GCA_964633565.1 uncultured Planctomycetaceae bacterium | reverse complement strand
CCTGGCCCGCCGCCTTGTCGAGCGCGGCGTGACGTTTGTGACCGTGAACACGGAGCCGTGGGACCATCACGGAACGGCGAACCGACTGCCGACTGCCGAGGGCGCGCGGCTGTTGATTCCGCCCGTCGATCGGGCGATCGCCGCCCTGGTGCGCGACCTGATCGACCGCGGCCAGTTCGAGCGGACGCTGGTCGTCGCCATGGGAGAATTCGGCCGCACGCCGCGGATGAACGACGCCGGCGGTCGCGACCACTGGGGGCACACATTCAGCGTGCTGCTTGCGGGCGGCGCGTACCGGATGGGGCAGGTCATCGGCTGTTCGGACGAGCACGGGGCATACGTCACGGAGCGTCCTCTCGATCCGGAGGACGTCATCGCCACCGTGTACCACCATCTGGGGATTGACGGCCGCGAAATTGCGATCCCTGATCGGGCCGGCCGACCGCGGTATCTCGTGGAAAAAGGGGAGCCGATCCGCGAATTGCTGTAAACGGACGGCTACTTCTTCGTCCGGTCTGCGGCGTACGTCCGCCCCAGTCGTTCCACGATCGCCCGCTTCAGCGCGGGTGCGTCGATCGGTCCCTGATTGCGGTAGACGATTTCGCCTGTGGGAGACACGAGCACCGTGTACGGGACCGGGCCGGCCCACTCGGCATCCAGGGCGTTGACCAGCGAGTCCTTGTCCTCCCCGGTGAACAGGTAGTTGGCCGTCGACGCGTACGCTTTCTGCAGAGTCTCCAGCACCTGGGCCTGTTCGTCGGCTTCATCATAACTGATGGTAATCAATTCGAACGGCCGGCGACGGTACATGCGGTTGATGTCGACGAAGTCCGGCAGTTCATCCACGCACGGCGCACAGTAAGTCGCCCAGACGTTGATCAGCCGGTACTTGTCGGTCTTGCCGGAAACCAGTTTCTTGACGCCGTCGGCATCGATTTTCGCCAGCTTGACCTCTTCAGCCTGCCAGCGTTTCAGCAGGTCCTGGCCGAGCTGCCGCTTGGACGACCATTTCGTCGAACAGCCGAAGACCTTCGTCACTTCGACCGGCACCGGCTTGCCCGCCAGCAGCGCGTCGATGGCATTGCGCGCGTCGTGTGACTTTGGAGCGCTGACCTCGCCGTCGTCGACGCGGCCCACGTAGCGCAGCTTGCGCTGGGCGTCGAAGATGAAGACGTGCGGCGTGGCCTGAACGCCGTACGCCCTGGACATTTCCTGCGTCTCGCCGTCGTAAAGATAGGGGAACGGAAACTGCCGCTCCTCGGCCCGCTGCTTCATGTCTTCCAATGAGTCGCCGAGGTCGGTGTAGCCGAGTTCGCTCAGGTTGACCGCCTCGGGGTCGTTGGGGGATACGGCGACTATCCGCACGCCGCGGTCCTGGTAGTCGTTGTGCAACTGGATCAGCCGCTCCTCATACGCTTGTGCGGTCGGGCAATGGTTACAGGTGAACACCAGCACCAGCACGCCTGCATCGCGGAAGTCTGCCAGCGAGTAACGGCGATCGTCGACCCCGGGCAGATCGAAGTCAGGCGCCTCGGCGCCAATAGAGAGGGTTTTGATCTCGTCGTCAGCGCCAACGCGCCGGGTGATGCCGACACTCATCGGCCACACGAGAGCGAATCCGAGGGCGACGCGAATGGCTCGATACATGGCAGGTTCTCCCGGCAAAGAGATGACGTGGAGTCGCAGTCAACATCATCGGCCCGTTTCCCGGAGCATGCAAGCCACGCGGCCACGAACGTCTTCAATTGTTCGACTCGCCAGACGCCCGACGGACTTCGTCGGAATCAGAGCCGGGTTTGGTTAAGATGTCCGTCGATGCGGCATGTCAGAATCGATCTGCCTGTCACGCGCTTCGCTCCCGCCAATCAGGAGACTTCAAGATGCAGGGACCGGACTTTCCCTTCTGGATTCAGCAGTTGGCGTATCGAGTGCCTGCGCTGCTCATCTACCTGATCGCGTTTGTGCTGGCGATCGTGTACTGGAACCGGGCCCGGACGGCGTCGCTCCTGACGATGCTGGGGGCGTTGATTTCCGGCGTCACTTCGATCGGATTCGCCGTCCTGCAATCGGTGCTCATGCAATCGGTAGTTGATGGCGGTTCCGGCGCTGCCGATCGGGCGCAGATGATGAGCGCGCTGGGCATGACCAGCAGTTGCGCCCATTCGATTGGACTGGCGTTGTTCGTGACGGCAATCTTCGTCGGTCGCCATCAATACCAGCGCGAACCGGAATGACTGCCGTTCGGCTGCGATTTCAGTGACTACTCGGCAACCCTCCCCGGGTCGGTTATATTGAGGAAGCCAGCAGAGTTCGCCGCACATTTCGTCCCGTCGAGGTGCATTATGCCCGCACGATTGTTCTTCGCCTTGATCCTCGGACTGGCCGTGGATGTGGCCTCTGCCGATGAGGAACCGGTGTTCTCCGGCCCGCAGGTCGGGGAAAAACTGACGCCCTTCAAACTGAACGGCGTCTTTGGCGACGCGGCCGGGATGAACATCGACCTGATTGCCGAGTCGGACGGCGGGCCGCTGGTCATAGTCTTTGTCCACGAACGGACCCGGCCGGCATTCGGTCTGACCAACACCGTCCTGCGCTTGGTCGCCAGCCGCGCGAAGTACGGCATGCAGGGGGCCGCGGTCTTTCTCACGGGTGATGCCACGGAAACGCAGGACTGGATGAAACGCGTCGCCGGCAACTTCCCGACCGGGGTGACGTTCGGCATCTCGCCTGATGGTCAGGAGGGGCCCGGCGCCTACGGCCTCAACCGCAACGTCTCCCTGACCGTGCTCGTCGGCAAGGAGAACAAGGTCACGGCCAACTTCGCGCTCGTGCAGCCGAGCGTGCAGGCGGACGGGCCGAAGATCTTCCAGGCGATCGTGGATGTGCTGGGCGGGGGCGACGTGCCAGATGTGGCGCAGTTCAGCGGCCAGGAAGGGGCCGGGCGGATGATGCGGCCCGATCCGATGCTGGAGCGCCTGTTCCGCCAGATCGTGCGGAAGGACGCCTCGGCCGACGAAGTGCAGGCGGCGCTGAAGGCGCTGGAGGATTACGTCGCCACGAACAAGCCGGCGCAGGGACAACTGGTGCGGCTGATTGCTCAATTTGATGCAAAATCCGTTGAGAGCGATGCAGTCAAAGACAAGCTGGTGGAATGGGCAAAGAAGTATCCGGCCCCCGCCGGCGGAGATGCGCCGGCGCGGGGAGCGCC
>CAZWGW010000899.1:514-3217 GCA_964633565.1 uncultured Planctomycetaceae bacterium | reverse complement strand
GGTTCTTCACGGCCGCTGTGCCGCACAACGGGTTCATCTTCGTGCTCAACATCATCGTCTTTGCCGGCGTCGGCGTGGCGATGATCGACACGTTTCAGCGCGTGATGCTCCGGCTGGAGCCACAGCGGCGCTCCGCCCCCACATGGTGGCTGGTGCTGGTCGGCATGATCGGGCTGGAACTGTTCTACGCGTTCCATCTGTTTGATTTCACCGGGCCGGCAGGAGGAGCCATCTCATGACCGCCAGCGCCACTGTCACCAATTTGCGGCAACGACTCGCTCCGGCCGCCGAGGTGCCGATCGAGGAGATCGAGATCGTCGCGCCGCCGCCGGTTGAGGAACTGGAAGCCGATCCCGGCGACGTCAAGCGAGCCAGTCTGCTGCAACTGGTGGAAATGATCCTGAAATCGCCGCGGCGGCTCGATCGACGGATCCGGCGGACGGATCTGCAGCCCGCGCTGATTCCACGCTTCCTGGCGATTTCGCTGGCATCGTTCGCGCTGTTCGGCGTGGCGCTGGCGATTGTGTTCTCATCGGCGCTGGTCATGCCCCGGCTGACACCGATCAACGACTATCTGAACCAGAAGGGCGGCGGAATGCCGCTGGTGCAGTTTGACAGAATGGAGCACTTCGCAGAATTCTGGTCCTCGGGCCCGGCGTTTCAGTTGATCGCGGCCTATTGTTTGGGCCTGATTGCGGCGACGGGCGTCTGCCTGCCGAGCCTGTACTTCTACGGACTGCTGTCCGGCGTCAGGTTGTCATTGCTGGACGTCGTCACGCACGCCATGAAGGCCAAGGCGACCTCGGCCGTCGCGCTGCTGGGAATCCTGCCGGTCTACATCGCCGTGGCGATGGGGGTGCTCATCTTCGGCTGGGTGCCGGAACTGCTCAGGGAATGGGCGCTGTGGCTGGGGTTCATCCTGCCGTTCATTGCCGGCCTGTGGGGCACGATCTCGCTCTACCTCGGCTTCGAGACGCTGGCCGACACGCTCCCGGCCGACCGCTGCGAGCGTCGGAGCTGTTTCCTGCGTCGTCTCGTCGTCTCCTGGGCCGCCTGCTACACGGCCGTGTCGCCCGTGATGATTTACACGGTGTGGCAGGCGCTACAAGGGGGATGAGAGATGAGGGGACCAGGTGAGCGCGACCAATCACCAAACGACCAGACACTAAACCAAAATCAGCCCAACGACGGACCATGGACCACTGACAAAGGACCACTCCCCATGCCCATCTTCCGCCGGATTGCCGACATCCTCTCCGCCAACATCAACGACCTGATCGACCGCTTCGAGGACCCCGAATCGATGCTCCGGCAGGCCGTCCGCGAAATGGAGACGGCCGTCGAACAGACGATGAACGCCGCCGCGAAATCAATCGCCAGCGAGCGTCTGCTGACGAGACAGCTTGAGGAGCACCGCCGCCAGAGCGAACGGTGCCAGGAGCGCGCCCGTGCCGCCGTCGTGCGGCAGGATGACGCCGCCGCCCGCGCGGCGCTGTCGGCCAGGGCGGGTCACGACAAGCTCGCCGCGGCGCTGGACGACCAGTTGACATCGGCGGGAAAACACAATGCCCGCCTCCGGCGGCAACTGGACGCGCTGCGGGTGCGGCTCGCGGAGGCCCGGCAGACGATGCACGTCTACATCGCCCGAAACCGCGCGGCGCAGGCTCAGCGGCAACTGGCGTCGGACGCCGTGCGCGTCAACCACGCCACCGATGCCATGAGTCGTTTCGATCGTGTACGCCATCGAATCGAGCGCTCGGAGGCCGAAGCGCAGGCGTACGTCGAGCTGACCGGCGACCTGCCATTGGACGCCGACGACGCAGACATGGATCTCGAACTGCAACTCGCGGCTCTCAAGGACGAACTCAGCTCGTCAACCTGCCTGCAGGAAAAGAACTGAACAGAAGGCAGCAAAGGCAGCGAAGATTTGAATTCTGGCCGGCGAGCGGCGGGCGTCAGCCCGCTGACTGGACGCTGAATGCGTTTGAACCCCAATGCACATGCCAGAGGATTTTCAAGACAGTTCCTGCGCTGCCTTCGCTCTCTTCTGTGTGAGCCTTGTCAGTCAACCTCGTGGAGTACGGCCATGATGCTCGGCTCGTCGCTCATCCTGTATCTGATGCTCGGCGCGGGAGTGGCCGTGGCGCTGTTCGTGCGCGAGGGAGCGGGCGGGGCGGACGGAGCGTTCCGCCTGGCGACGGCCTGCGTGTTCTGGCCGCTGTATGTGCCGATCCTGCTCGCGCGCGGTGTGCCGCCGGAATCCACAGCCACATCGCGCGCCGCCGAAGCGCGAAGGCCAACTCCCGACGAGATGTCGGCCGCGATCGCGCGCGTCGAAGACGAGCTGGACCGCGCCCTGCAGACGCTCGACGGCTGGGCCGAAGGAACGCTCTCGCTTGAGGCGGCCCGGATCGCCGAACTCAAACACGCCTGGCACGCGCAGGCGGACCGCATCCGCGAACTGTCGCTGCTGCTGGAGACGGCAAGCGCAGGGGACGCAACCGCTGGCGACTCACTTCCGGCGGAGGATGCAGAGTCGACCGGCGCCGAGCGGCTCCGCCACAGCGAACAGGCGCGGCGGGAGAACATCGAGCGACTGCGGCAACTGCGCCGCCGGATGCACGACGACCTGATGGGGACGCTGGCCTGGGTCCGCGAACTGGTGACGATGATTCACCTCGCGAAATACACCGGCGCGCCGGC
>CAZWGW010000899.1:116-504 GCA_964633565.1 uncultured Planctomycetaceae bacterium | reverse complement strand
GTTGGGCGGCGGGGGCGGCACTTTGTCGTACACCGTGCGGAGGAACTGGTCGCGCAGATTGCCGCGGCCGTCGAGGGCTTGTCGGAGGTCTCGGACTGGCGGCACGAACCGGCAGAATGCAGTCCGGTCGCTCTGTGACTGGGAGCCGCGTCACGGAGTGACGCGTCTGCTTTTGGTCCCGCTTGGCGAGCGGGACCTACTTATGTCGCCCGGAGTTGACCCGCTGCCGGTGGAACTTCCACCCCGGGGCGAGGAACGTCGCGGCGCTCACCAGTCCGAAGATCGTGATGCCGTACTGCGGCCAGACGGCCATCGGCACACATGTCGCGAACAGTACCCCGGCGTGGACGTAGAATTCGCCCGACAGGATCCCGGCCTTGACCACGAA
>CAZWGW010000899.1:0-106 GCA_964633565.1 uncultured Planctomycetaceae bacterium | reverse complement strand
GCACGGGGGAGAGCGTCAGCACTTTGAGGCCCAACATCGCTTCGACCGCGAAGAGCAGCGTGGAGCACGCCATGCTCGCCGCCCAGATGTGGGCGATCTGCCGCTC
>CAZWGW010000898.1:0-3222 GCA_964633565.1 uncultured Planctomycetaceae bacterium | reverse complement strand
GGACCTGCAGATCACCGTCGTCGACGACCGGTCGGACGACGGGACGGGAGAGATCCTCGACCGGCTGGCGGCCGAGTCCCCGCGGATCAACGTCGTTCACCTGCGCGAGCTGCCGCCCGGCTGGCTCGGCAAGAACCACGCCCTGCAGGCCGGCGCGGACGCCTCGGATGGCGAGTGGCTCCTGTTCACGGACGCCGATGTCGTGTTTGACCCGACCGCACTCCGCCGCGCGGTGGCCTATGCCACGGAGCGACAGGTGGACCACCTGACGGCGACGCCCGACGTCGTCGTCTCCTCCTGGTGGCTGCAGGCGTTCTGCATGACGTTCGCCATGTTCTTCACTCTGTTCGTCAAGCCGTGGAAGGTCCGCGACCCCCAGAGCGCGGCACACGTCGGGATCGGGGCGTTCAACCTCGTCCGCGCGGTCGTCTATCGCGAGATCGGCGGGCACGGCCCGATTGCACTGCGGCCGGACGATGACATCAAGTTCGGCAAGCTCGTGAAACGCGCGCGCCGGCGGCAAGACATGCTGCAGGGGACGGCGATGATCCGGGTCGAGTGGTACACGTCCGTACGCGAGCTGATCCGCGGACTGGAAAAGAACGCATTCGCCGGAGTCGACTACAGTGTGCCGATGGTGCTGTTCTCGACCGTGGTCCTGTGCGTGTTCTACGCCGGGCCGTTCGCGGCGGTGTGGGTGACGACCGGCGTTGTGCGCTGGCTCTATGCGGCCGTGGTGGCGATCTTCCTGCTATTGTCGTGGCGGGGGACACGGGCCATGCGGCTGCCGGCGACGTGCGTCGTCGCCTTTCCGCTGACGGTGCTGCTGTTCGTCTATATCCAGTTGCGGACGATGTATCTCAACCTGCGCGACGGCGGGCTGCAGTGGCGCGGGACGTTTTACCCGCTGAAGGAACTGCGGGCGAATCGGGTGTGAGGAGGGTCGAGAGTTGAGAGATCTTCGTAACCCGAAGCGTCAGCGAGGGACCGAGCGCGAATTTCTACTTCGCCCCTCGCTGACGCTTCGGGTTATGATGGTGCGGATGACTTTGCAATTCGGGCGGCGTGCTGGTCAAATAGCGGCACTGTTCTCGCGGCCCGACTTGCGGAGTCGACCATGCGCTCACTCTCGCTGACGCTGCTGACGGCGTGCACCTTGTCACCCGCCGTGCTTGCCGAAACGGAGAACTGGCCGCAATACCGCGGCGCTCAGTCCGACGGTTTGGGGGAAGGTGAGACGCTCCCCGACACGTGGAGCGCGACCGAAAACGTCGTCTGGAAGACCGACATTCCCGGCTGGGGGTGGTCGTCGCCGGTCGTCTGGGGCAAACGGATCTTCGTCACATCGGCCGTCAGCGAAGCGGAACTCGCCCGGCCCACCGTCGGCGGTTACCCCGGCGGCAACGTCCAACCGATGGACGTACATCACTGGATGACGTATTGCCTCGATCTCGAAACGGGCGAAATCGTCTGGGAGCGGGAGGCGCATCGCGGCGTCCCTCCGCAGCAGCGGCATCCGCGCAATTCGTACGCCTCCGAGACGCCGGTCACCGACGGCGAACGGGTGTATTCGTATTTCGCCAACATCGGCCTGTTCTGCTACGACCTGCAGGGGGAACTGCAGTGGGAGCGTCGCTGGGACGCCTATCCGATACGCGGCGGCTGGGGGACGGGAACCTCCCCCGTGCTGCACGGCGAGCGGATCTTTGTATTCAACGACAACGAGCAGGAATCGTTCGCCGTCGCGCTCGACAAGAAAAGCGGCACGCAGGTCTGGCGCGTCGAACGGCAGGAGAAGAGCAACTGGTCGACGCCTTACGTCTGGGAGCACGATGGCGGTGCGGAGATCGTGATGATCGGCACCGGGAAAATTCGGTCCTACGATCCCGATGGGAACGTGCTGTGGGAACTGCAGCCGACGTCGGGCCTGGTGAGCCTGATGCCGCTCGCGAAACACGGCCTGCTCTACGTCGGTGCCGGCTATCACTACGGGCCGCTGTATGCAGTCCGGCCGGGCGCATCAGGGGACATCAGCCTCGCGAGCGGCGAAACGAGCAACGACTTCATCGCCTGGTCGCTGCCGCGCGGGGCGAGCATTCACCCCTGCTTTCTGATCAGCGGCGAGCGGCTGTATGTCCTCTACGACGCAGGTCTTCTGGCCTGCTATGACGCGCTGACGGGGGAGACGATCTTTCCGCGGAAGCGGCTGAACACCGGCGGCGGGCGATTCTATGCGTCACCGTGGGCGTACAACGGGAAGATTTTTCTGCTGAACGAGAACGGTTCGACGTGGGTGGTCGAGGATGGACCCGAGTTCAAGGAACTGCACAAGAACGTGCTCGAGGACAACGCCTGGGCGACGCCGGCGATCGCGCAGGGAAGCCTGTTCCTGCGAACGTATACCGGGCTGTATCGGCTGCAGAAGAAAGACGACTCGAAGGGAGAGCCATGAGAATAACCAGCACCTTGCTCGTCGCCTCGCTGGCGCTCCATTCCGCGCCGGCGGCTGCGCAAGACGCGAAGGCTGACTCGGCGAAGGAGACGCAGGCGAAAGCCGCCGCTCCAACCGGCGACACCTGGACCAGGTCGCTGGACGACCGGACGAAGCGCGGGACGCTGCACGATCAGTACCAGTTCGTCCGCGGCGATACAGGCCGCTGGAACGACGAGGCCCAACTGCAACTGGCGCCGCCCATTGAGCAAAGGCCGGCCCGCATGCCGCTCGACGACTGGTTCGAGCAGGCGATGGCGAAGAAGTTCCGGTTGACTGCCGGTGACGACAACTGGCTGCTGTATCGCACCGCGCAGCTCAACGACAACGACCGCGTCTGGGTGGAGCGGATCGAACGGCGCGGCAATGAGTTCACGATCACGCTGAGCCTGGCCGAGTGGCAGGGGCGGTACTCGAAGAACTTCACGGGTTATCACGTGTTCGGCGTGAACCTCGGCAACCTGCCGCCGGGGAAGTACAAGGCGAAGTGGATCGTCCGGCCGCTGGAGTTCAACAAGTTTGAAGATCCGGGAAAACCGCAGGACAACTGGCCGAAGGATGAGCAACCGGCTGATGAGGAACCGACCGAGTTCACCGCAGAGTTGACGGTCGTCGCCGCCGCACAATGAGGGCGCTCACGCGAGGATTTCCGGCACCACGTGCCCGTGCACGTCTGTCAGGCGGTAGTCGCGCCCCTGGAAACGGAACGTGAACCGCTCGTGGTCGAAGCC
>CAZWGW010000897.1:1588-3238 GCA_964633565.1 uncultured Planctomycetaceae bacterium | reverse complement strand
GCCCCGGGCCATGTTCAGCAGCGGGCTTAGTCCCCGGGGTCTGACATCCCGATCTCCGCCGCGAAAACCGCGTTCGCGACTGCTATACCGGACTCGACGGCGCGCCGGTCGCGCTCGCCAGCTCTTCCAGCTCCCCGCGGGTGTCGATGTCCTTCGCGAACGCCACGTGGCGGGTCATCGTAATCACAAACGGCCGACCGCTCCCGCAGTAGCGGCGGTGCAGCACCGTGCGGGCCAGGTGCCGCTCAAACTCTGGCAGCGTCAGAGTCGCCCGCCGGATTCCGCGGTACGCACGAAGCAGGTGCCACGGCATCGAACAGGTGAGCGTCGGCAATTGCAGCCGTCCCAGGTTCAGCAGGTCCTGTTTGATCAGCAGCCCCAGTCCGCGCAGCAGGATGGGAAAAAACCGTTTCCGCAACGGCCAGTTGCGGTAGCGATAGGCGGCCACCAGCAACTGGTTGATCAGCTCGAACCGGACGGCCTCCGGCCGGAGAATCACCAGGTGCCCCGGATAGACCGTCTGCGGCGGAGCGCCGACCTCGTTCCGCAGCGCGTAGCGCGGCTTCCACGCACTGGCCCCCAGGTCGCCCGGCTCGGCGGCGACAATCTGCCACCAGAAATGGCAATCGGCGTGCGGGTCGTATCCCGTTTGCAGCAACTCGCGGAGTTCATCCGGCGTCGGCAATATGTCGCACGTCGTGATGGCCACCGGCTGGTCGGCGGGAAAGCGATCGTGCAGCAACCGGGCGACACGCGACAGCGTCACCCCCAACGTCCCCTCGACGTCCGCAATTTCGCAGTCGAGCAGCCCCGCATAGACCGATCGCGGGCCAATCACAATCGGGTCAGCGAAACGCCCCGCCCGCCGCAGCCGATTCACGAGTTCCCCCGCCAGGCAGCCTCCCCACGGCAGGGGGAGCGCCCCCTTGTAGCCCGACAGCATGTCGGCCTTGCTCAAGGCGGACGGCACAGGCCCCGGTCGCTGGTCGCTGCCGGCCAGAATCAGAATCGGGAGTGTTGCGCCCATGCGCGATTGATCTGTGGTTGCGTGCTCGTCCCGCCTTGACTTCCACTACGTCCCCAACTCCACAAACCGCACCGCGAGCTTCGGCAGTTCCACGATTGCAAACGTATGCGGGCTGGCCCGGTACAGCGCCCCCGGATTGAGCACCAGCGTCCGCCCCTCGCGGTGCGATTCCGACTTGTGCGTGTGCCCGTAACAGACGAGGTCAAACTCCTGTCCGGTGATCGCGTCCATGAACGCCTCGTGGTCGTCGCTATGCAGAAACGCGATCTTCACCCCCTCCAGGTCCAGCGTCCCGAACCGCTCGTGGCACGTCTGCCCCGCGTCGCGAATTGCCCACTTCAGCGCCGCACGATCGTGGTCGACGTTGCCGAACACGAAATGCGTCGGCCACCCGGCAAAGAACGGCACCAGTCCCGGCGAACCGATGTCGCCGCAGTGGATGACGAAGTCGACCGCCTCTTTCTGCAGCAGACTGATCGCCGCCAAAGTGTACGCCGCGTGGCCGTGGGTATCGCTGACGACGCCGAGACGCATGGTGAGGTGAAATTCCAGGTTCGAGCGTGATACATTCGTGAGTACCGGACGCCTATGATTGCGGGCGTTCGCCATGTTGCAACTCATCC
>CAZWGW010000897.1:0-1578 GCA_964633565.1 uncultured Planctomycetaceae bacterium | reverse complement strand
TGCTCTTTGCCGCGGTGCTGGCGTGGCACGTCCCGCTCTGGCACGACGAAGCCTGGATCCGCACCTGGTTGCTGGATCAGACACCGATTGGATGTTCCAGCTCTGAAGTACGTGCAGTCATTGCGGAACGCGGTTGGCGGGTGATGGAAGACCGCAATAACGTGGGTGTTCCGCTTGGGAACTCCGGGCCCGTCGTCGGAATGGCCCGCATCTGGTGCGTTCTTGGATCCTATCGCAGCCCTGTCTTTAAGACGACGGTTGATGCCGCATGGGCATTTGACCAGGACGCGCGATTCGTGGACATTATTGTCCGGAAGACCACCGACGCTCCGTGAGACAGTTCTTTGGAAGTGATGACATGCCCGGACTCCCCTGGTGGGCCCGGCTGCTGGCCGAACTGATTCTCCTGTACTTCGTCGGCCGCTGCGCAATGAGCCAGGGTTTTCGCGCGCTCGTCCGCCGCAAGTTCCGGGACTTCCTCAAGGATGTCGATCCGGCCGCCACCCAGCGGGATCGTGACCCGCAATGGGGCGGAACTCAAATGACGCGGCTTCGTTTTCACATCAGCCCGAAGCGCAGGTCTTGATGTTGCGGCTACGTCGAGTCCGGCTTTTGTCCGCGATCAGCGCGGCAGCGGACGCAGCGTCGAATCGAGGGGCGGCGGGTGTCAATGGCGAAAGAAGAGCGCCTGCAGCCCCCTCCCCAGTGTCGCGGCCCCGAAGACGATCACTCCGCCCGTAATCAGGTTTACGAAGAGCCTGCCGGTTGACAGATAGAGCCCCGCGATGACGCCGATACCAACCATGAGAATGGCTGACCCCGTGACAATTTGTCCCATACCCCACCAGCGGACGGAACGCCGGCGCTCGACCGCCAATTCCCGCAGCCGTTCCTCAAACAATTCGGGCGGGAAGCCTTCGTCGATCAACTGGTCCAGAATGCTCTTCTCAGCCCGCCCCTCCTGAAACGCCAGGTCCACACGCCGCTCCAGGTGCTCTTTGAGAAACTCCGGATCGTTCTGCGTCACGTCGACGTAACGGCCGCACGTCGCACAGCGCTCATTGTCGTCGCGCAGAATCGCCCGGCAGAAGAAGCACCTGCGCACGCGCATTGCGCACATTCCTCCAGCACAGGTTGTGCACCAGCCGGTTTCCCATGAGCCGCTGCTCAATGAGGATCATTATCACCCGTCGCCCGATCAAGCCACAAGGGTTTCTCACGCGGCCGGATCAGCAGCACGATCACTACCGACAGCAGCGCAAACCCCGCGAACACGCCAAAGATCACATTCAGCGGCACCTCCCGGTCACGCAGCGCCCCGAACGCCCAATCGGCGAAGCCCCCGCAACTGATGCTCACCAGGTTCATGACGCCGTACCCCGTCGCGCGCAGCTCCGGCCGCACGAGCTGACACAGGATCGGCATGTTGTTGCAGTCGAAAAAGCCCCAACCCAGCCCGAACACCGCCAGAAACACCACCGCGGCGATCAGTGTCCCCGCGTTCCCCACGCCGAACAGCGCCGGCAGAACCAGGCTCATCCCCAGCGCGCTGACATAGATCCGACCGCGCCGCGTCTG
>CAZWGW010000896.1:2411-3240 GCA_964633565.1 uncultured Planctomycetaceae bacterium | reverse complement strand
CGTCGCCATTCCCGACGACAAAGGCGCCGCCGCCATATTCGTGCACTCGCGTCCGTACGTTGAAGCCCGGGGGCGTGACGTCCGTCTTCATCCCATCGGGAGACCGTTTGACCAGCACGATCCGCCCCCCGTCTGTCGGCCGCAGTTCGGTCGAGTAGATGTCCGTCCCGTCAATGACCGGTTCCGCCAGGCGGATGACGTCGGAAACGATGAGATCGGACGAGATGGGCGACTTCCAGGTGCCGCGTGGGGCGACTTGGCGTCTGTGTTTCACGTGCGATAGGGAATGCGCGTGTGTGGAAAAGGTGCAACCCCGGCCAGGTGGGCGCCAGCCGGGGTTGCGTGTCGGCGCGTGTGGGCCTACGCGTACCGACGGGGAGAGACTATCCGGAAGCCCTGTCAGATTCAAGTGAGGCGCGCTCGTCCGCTCGTCCGGCCGAACGATCACGGGCAGGCGATCACCTGAGCCCGGCCTGCCGCGAGACATGATCCCCGGTTGACCCGGACGTGGAGTGTTTTAGAACGTCTCCGCCCGCACCGGCTCGATGCGCTGCATCCCCCGGACGCGCACAATCACGAGTCGCTCTGCGTTCGGCTGCGGCTGGCCGCCCCGGAAGAAGTATCGCCCCACCGTGTCGCGCCCCGCGCCGGTTGCACCGATGATGACCATTTCGCCGATGTTGAGTTCCGTGACAAACCGCTGCTCGTACAACGGATCGATCTGCTGCGATGCCTGGAACTCCCAGGCGTGGTCGGTCGGTACCGTGCGGACCTGATGATGGCCGTGGTGAATCTCCGGCAGGAATTCCAGCCGCACCCAACCGTCCTG
>CAZWGW010000896.1:0-2390 GCA_964633565.1 uncultured Planctomycetaceae bacterium | reverse complement strand
ACGCGCTCCCCTGACACACGCAGCACGCATCGCGCGGCATCGTATTGAGCGGCTTCCCGGCTGCCAGGGCTCGTCGGCGCCAGACGGAATGGCTGCGTCACGACGGCCGCTTCCAGTTGTGCGTCCCGGCCCGAAAGCAGTGTCACCGGCTGAATCCGGGTCTGCTGCGAGGCATTGCGGATTTCCCGGGCGCTGACCAGCGCCCGAATCGAAGGCGGGGGGGTGGAACCGGCGATCCCGCAGCGAATGCCCGCCTGCTTCAGCCGTGACTGGGTCTGCGGGTCGAAGCCGTTGATTTCATTGACCTCCGACCAGAGCGATTCACCAATGAGCGGGTCCTCGGTTGGCCGTTCGACGAAGTAGACCTCCAGTTCAATGCCATCCTGGGGCGCGACGATCGGATTGAGCGATGTCTTGAGGGCGGTCTGGTCGTGGCTGAGATCAAGCAACTCGCAGCCGGCAAGCAGGAACAGCGATAGAATGGCCGATCCGGCGCGCAGCCGGATCAGCGACGGACTGCGGAGCAAACCACAGCCGTTGCGGAGGTTCCGCAGCGGAATGCCGGGACGTCGCACCACAGGTGACGGGAAAGGCATCAGGATCGGGTGACGCCGCATGACATGGGAGATGCGTCGGTCGACACATCGCCACAGGAATTTCGGGGAGGGAACGAGAGAGGAGCCGGCTTATAGCGGCACACCGAACCGGGTGTCAATTCCTTGTCCGATACGGTGTTGGGGCCAGTGCGCGGCACCCGGCAGGAACTGCCGGTCAGTGATCGTTGCCGTCGGGTCGGCGAACGTCCCCAGCATACGACCGTTCGCCGCGACCGGCTATCATGCAGACCCTGCCCAGACTCCCACGATCGAGGTGAGCGCCGATGCGCACCGCCGGCCGACTATTCACGCTCTCCACCCTTCTGTGCCTCGGGCCGGACTCCTGTGCGATCGCGGCCGAGGCGCCGGCGTCCGCCGATCCGTTCCGCCCCGCAGCCATCGCGACCGAAAACGTGCCGGTCGTCCCGGCGGACCTCATTGGACGACTGAGGCAATACCAGAACGTCCGCGCCGCATCGTTTCGCGGCTGGTCGTCCGACGGTCGCGGCATCCTCGTGCAGACCCGCTTCGGAAATGCCGACCAACTGCACCGGGTCTACGAACCGGGCGGACGGCGCGAGCAGGTGACGTTCTATGACGAGCCGACCGACGGCCGGCTCCTCCCCGGCGTCAAAGGCGAGACACTGCTCCTGTCGCTTGCCGACGGGGGGAACGAAAACTACCAGATCTTCCGGCAGGAGCGCGGCCGAGCCAGGCTGCTCACCGATGGACGTTCGCGGAGCCTGTTGGGACCCGTGGCGGAGAACGGCTCGTGCTTCCTGTTCACGGCCAACACGCGGAACCCGCAGGACATGGACGTGTTTCGCGGCTTCCCCGGGGAGCCGGGCCGCGTCGAGGAACTGTTGCGGGTCGATAACGAGACCTGGACGCCCGAGGACATCAGCCTCGACGGCCGCCGCGCGCTGCTGAAACAATTCGTGTCGATCAACGAGTCGCATCCCGCGCTGCTCGACATCGAAACGAACCGCCTCACGCCGATCCAACTCCCTGCCGACGGGTCCACCGTGATAGCCGCCTATGGGGCACTGGCCTTCGCCGTCGACGGACAAAGCGCCTACGCCGCCTGCGACGCGATGAGCGAGTTCCGACAACTGGCCCGCATCGACCTGACCACGGCGGCGAGCTATCAGTGGCTCTCGGAAGAAATCCGCTGGGACGTGGACGCGATCGAGGTTGATCCCCGTTCCGGCCGGGTCGCGTTCACCGCGAATGAGGACGGCGGGAGCCGGCTGTACCTGCTGGAGGGGGACGCGCCCCGGCCGCTGGACCTGCCGCCGGGCATCGTCAGCGGCATCGAGTTCTCGCCGGACGGCGCGGAACTGGGATTTACGCTCGCGCGGCCCGACGCCACGGGCGATGCGTTCTCAATCCGCATCGCGGACGGGCGGCTCACTCAATGGACGTACAGCGAGGTCGGCGGACTCGATGTGACCACATTCATCGCACCGACTCGAATCAGCTTTCCGGGCTTCGACGACCGCCAGGTCCCGGCGTATTACTTTCGCCCGCGCAGTGCTTCCCCGGAGCATCCGGCCCCGGTGCTGATCAACATCCACGGCGGGCCCGAGGGTCAATTCCGGCCGCTGTTTTCCGCCATCGATCAGTTCTTCCTGAACGAACTGGGGATCGCCGTGCTGCGGCCCAATGTGCGGGGTTCGGACGGCTACGGCAAGACGTATCTGCAGCTCGACAACGGCCCCCGGCGCGAAGACAGCGTGCGCGACATCGGCGCGCTGCTCGATTGGATCAAGACCCACCCCGAGCTCGACGCCT
>CAZWGW010000895.1:0-3240 GCA_964633565.1 uncultured Planctomycetaceae bacterium | reverse complement strand
TTCGGGGCGACGCCCACGTCGAAGATCGTGACCACGCCGGGATGCCTCAGCCGGGCGGCAATCCGCGCCTCGTGCAGGAGCGCCTCCAGTCGTCTGCGGTCACGGAACCGGTCGGCCCGAGGGAACTTGAGCGCGATGGTGCGGTCGAGTTCCCGGTCGACCGCGCGGTACACGTCGGCAAACCCTCCGCCTCCGACGTGGGCCTCAATCCAGTACCGGCCCATCGGGCAGGGGAGCTCCTCGCCCGTCGGCAGCCGATCGGCAGGCGTTGTGCGCCAGCGGCCGGTTTGCGGGACCGAGTCTCCACCGGCCGGCCGCGACGTGGTGGCGCCCGACAGCAGCAGGTGTCCGCAACTCGGACACGACGCAGTATCGGCCGACTGTTCGTCGACCGTGCATTCGTGAGCACATTCGGGACACTTGAGGAGCACGGTGGCGAGTTCTTGGCCCGGGGGATAGTGTCCCACCGTGCAGAGCCTACCAGATCCCTGTCGCCGCGGCCAGAATCCTGAGTGACCGGCCCGGCAGCGCACCGTCGCAGGACGTGCTCACTCCCGCCCGGGGGGCGGAGGCGCGTTATCGTTGATTCCCACCCACTCGCCGCACAGGTCGGCATCGTGGAACAGGACCCATGAGCGCTGCGGCAGTTTCCCCGCCTGCATCCGGCGGCGGAGCGCCGCGATCGCCTCGTCGGGTTTCGAGAGTGCCAACTCGACATACGAGTAGCGCAATCCCGTGCCGCCGCCGAGTGAACAGCCGAGTCGCGACGAGACCAGCGCCTCGTTCACCGCGTTCTCGATTGCTTCGCGGTCGTCAAATTCCGATCCCTCAAGCCCGTCCGCACCGTCGATCTTGAGACAACAGAACAGTTCGCTGCAGCGGCTGAACCGCGCGGAGCAGAACGGGCGGCCGCAACGGGTCGCAATCCACAATTCCTGCACCGGAGTGATCGCCGTGAACTGGTCCTCGAACCTGGGGTAATCGTCGGTTTCCTCCGGATCGAGCTTGATGGCCGACCAGGTGACGTTTTCCGCCGTCGCCCAGGCGTAGTGCGGCCGGTCCGGGAGTTGATCGCGGCTGGCTTCGATCAGCGAGCCGACGGTGTCGTTCAGGCGGTCCAGCGGAATGGTGGAGGGCTTGCGGCGGAAAAAGCCCGACTTGAGACGGTCGACTTCGATCAGGCCGATGTGGTGATCGAGGTTTTCTTCTCCGAGCAGCGTTTCGGTGGCGACGAGGGCGTTCTGCAGCGCCTGGTCGTCGTCAGCACCGGATGTGCCCGGCGCAAGGAACTTGAGGTCAACCAGACGGTGCTCGCCGACCGCGACCTGCACCTCGACGCCGGTCAGGTCCCCCTGCGTGCGGGCTGCGACGGTCATCTGCGCCATCTCCGCGCTCTCCGGGAGCCGATAGGGATAGAACTCCCAGCCGGGCAGTTTCGGGGCGCGTTCAATAATGCTCGCGGTCAGCGGTCGAAGTTCGCGATGGGACTCCGGCGTAATGACCAGGCGGTGTCCTTCAGTGCGGACGGCAGGGCCGTATTCCCAGCAGAGACGTCCGTCGACGTCCCCCAGGTGCTCGTGCATCCATGCGGGGAGGTCCCACTGTTCCTGCTGATTGAAGAGCCGCGAGAGTCGGTCCGTGTTGGCCGCGAACTCCCCCCACCAGGCGTCGATGCGGGAGAACATCTGCCGCTGGAAGGCGGCGTCGGTGGGAGCACGAAGGTCGAGGAAACGCCAGCGCATCAAGAAACCTCGGCGTCGTTTGCAATCCTCAGTTTCCGTGCCGCACGACTGTAGCCGGCCTCAGTGAGGCCGGGAACGGGGCGTCGGCACCAGAGTTCCGGGGTCAATGACCCCGGCTACAGTCCGCCCGCGGAAATCCGCGCCACGTTTCGCGTTATCACTCTTCCGCAACCTTCATCCCCAGCGTCTGCACCAGGAACGCCCACTCGTCGGCGATCTCCTCGATCAACTTCGTCGTCGGTTTGCCGCTGCCGTGGCCGGCGCGGGTCTCGATCCGGATCAGGATCGGATTCCCGCACCCCTGGGCGGCCTGCAGCCGGGCGGCGAACTTGAAGCTGTGCCCCGGCACGACCCGGTCGTCCGTGTCGGCCGTGGTCACGAGCGTCGGCGGATAGCAGACGCCGTCCCTGATGTTGTGGTACGGCGAATAGGCATGCAGGTACTTGAAGTCTTCACCGTTGTCGGACGAGCCGTAGTCGTCGGTCCAGTAACGGCCGGCCGTGAACTTGTGGAAGCGGAGCATGTCCATCACGCCGACCGCCGGGAGGCACGCGCCGTACAGGTCGGGGCGCTGGGTCATACAGGCACCGACGAGCAGGCCGCCGTTGCTGCCGCCGTGGATCGCCAGCTTCGGCGTGCTGGTGTATTTGTTGGCGATCAGCCATTCGGCCGCGGCAATGAAGTCGTCGAAGACGTTCTGCTTCCGTTCCTTCGTGCCGGCGCGGTGCCACTCCTCTCCGTATTCTCCGCCGCCGCGGAGGTTGGGCATCGCATAGATTCCGCCCATCTGCATCCAGGCCAGGCGGCTGATCGAGAACGACGGCGTCATCGGGATGTTGAATCCGCCATACGCGTAGAGCAGCGTCGGCGTGGTGCCGTCGAGTTTGACCCCTTTTTTGTGGGCAATGAACATCGGCACGCGCGTGCCGTCCTTGCTCCTGTAGAAAACCTGTTTCACCTCAAAGTCGTCGGGGTTCACGTCGACTTCCGTGCGGCGGAGGAGCGTCGACTCGCCGGTGAGCAGATCGTAGCGGTACGTCGTGGGGGGCGTCGCGAAGCTGGCAAACGTGTAAAACGTTTCCGTGTCGATGCGGCGGCCATCGAAGCCGTCGGCCGAACCGATGCCAGGCAGCTTCACCTCGCGGACCGGTTTGCCGTCGATCGCGTACAGCGCGATGTTCGTGACGGCGTCTTTCAGGGTTTCGACGACGAACATGTTGCCGACGATCCCCGCACCGACCATCGCATCTTCGCCTTGAGGAATGATCTCGCGAACAGCGTCCCGGACGCTGCCAGCGTGCGGGACGCGGGCGGTGTCGATGGAGATGATCCGCTTCCGCGGGGCGTCGACGTCGGTCTTGAAGAAAAACACGCTCCCGTCGTTGCCGAGGAACGTGAATTCGTGGTCGAAGTTGTCGATCAGCTCGACCGGCATCGCGTACGGCTCGGCCAGGTCGCGGTAGAAGATGCGGTAGCGGTCGTCGGTGCCGAGATGGAC
>CAZWGW010000894.1:0-3244 GCA_964633565.1 uncultured Planctomycetaceae bacterium | reverse complement strand
GTGCCGGCTGTCGTCGACAGGCAGATCAGCGGCAGGATTGGTCCGGGGACCCGGTCGAAGCCGAAATAGTCGCGGTAAGACCCGCCGTGCGTCACCACGGACGCCGTAATCTTCGCCAGGTCCATGTTACTGCCACCCCCCAGCCCCAGGATGGCTTCCGGCCGGCAGGATCGCGCTGCCGCGATCGCCCGGTCCGCACAGGCGAACGACGGTTCCGGCTCGCCGCCGTCGAAGACATGGCAGGCAATACCGGCCGATTCCAGCGGCTGGCGAACCTTGTCCGGCACGCCGGCGGCGACCAGGGCCGGGTCCGTAATGACCAGCACGCTCCCCACCCGGAGCCGCGCCACGGCAGCCCCCAGTTCCCGCGTTGCGCCGCAGCCGAAGATCAGCCGGCCGGCGGAGTAGAAGTTCCACACGCTGCGTGACATGTCGCCTCGTCCCCTGCAAAGGGAATCAACATTCTCAGTTTCCGCCGGACCGGGCCCACTGATATGATACTGTGTCTGGTTGATCCACGGCCCCCCTGGGGAGTTCGTTGTTTTCTGGAGCCCCGTCCATGTCGTCTGCCGCCGCTGCCGCCCCCCCCGCTCCGAAACCCGCGCCGCCCATCACGGTGAAGAAGGCGGCCGACCCGGAAATCAACATACTGTTCCGGCAGCAGATCAAGTTCAACGCCTCCGACCTGCACCTGCAGGTGGGCAAGCCCCCCATCCTCCGCGTTCGCGGCACGCTCCGCGAACTGACGCTCCCCCCCATCACCGAAGAGGTGATGCTGCGGATGTTCTACGAAATCATGGACGCGCGGAACCAGCAGATCTTCGAGGAGAATGGCGGCACCGACCTCGCGCACGTTGTCCCCGACGAAGAGGGCCGCAAGTGGAGGTTCCGCGTCAACCTGTTCCGCCAACTCGGCATGCCCGGCATGGTCGCGCGCAAAGTCGAACAGAACATCCCGAATTTTGCCGGACTGCATCTCCCCCCAATCATGGAAGAGTTGTGCAAATACGACCAGGGGATGATCCTGCTGGCCGGCGTCACCGGGTCCGGCAAGAGCACGACGATCGCGTCGATGCTCAACTGGGTGAACCACAACGAACGCGTGCACATCCTGACGATCGAAGACCCGATCGAGTTCGTGTTCACTCCCGACAAGGCCCTGATCAACCAGCGCGAGCTGGGCATGGACGTCCGCGATTTCCACATCGCCATGAAACACGCGGTCCGCGAAGACCCCGATATCATGCTGGTGGGCGAAATGCGCGACCGGGAGACGTTCGAGACGGCGATCCACGCCGCCGAAACGGGCCACCTCGTGTTCGGGACGATTCACGCCTCCAGTGCGCCGTCGACGATCGGCCGCATCATGGACCTGTTCCCGCAGGACATGCACAGCGCCATCCGGTCCAGCCTGGGGTTCAATATGCGGGGCATCGTCGCCCAGAAACTGCTGCCGACCATCGTCGACGACCCCAAGCGCGTCCCGATCGTCGAGATCATGCGGTTCAATCCGACCGTCCGGAAGCTGGTCCTCGAATCGCAGGACGACAAGCTCTCGGCGGCCATCCGCATCGGCAAGGAAGAAGGGATGCAGCTCTTCAACGATTCGCTGTACGGGTTCCTGCAGAAGGAATTCATCAGCCGGGCGACCGCCTTCGAGGTCTCCCCCAACGTCGAAGAGCTGAAGATGATGATCAAAGGCATTGACGTGAAGGGACCGGCCATCCTGTAAGCACTGTCCCCCCTGGCGTCCGTCGGTCCCGGGAGTACTTCGAAATCGAAGTGGACTCAATGGAGAGTATGAGACTGTTCAACGGAGTCCCTGCACGGCGTGCCGCTTGCGCCATCGTGCTCGCGGCTCTGTTTACGTGCGTTACATCCGGAATCACGGCTCAAGATCCCGCGCCTCCCCCCGGAGTGCCCAACCAGGCCCAGCAGGCGCCGATCACCACGCCGCCCGACGTGCCGCAAAGCGCCTCAAACCGCTGGGCTCCCCCGCCCAAAGGCAAGTTCTATCGCGGCAATGAGATCGCGATCGCGCCCGGTCAGGTCGCTTATCAGGTCGGCTGGTATCTCAGCCTGCTCAAGCTGATTCCGGTCCTGCTGCTGTACCTGTACTGGACCAACACGTCCGCCTGGGTCGCTGAAGACAGCCGCTCGCTCAAAGTCCGGCCGGAGATGTGGAACTCCGTCATGCTGCTCAGCGGCCTGGCGGCTTTCCTGGCAGCGCTCCTCGTGCCGATGTTCGTGATCGGCTTTCCGGCCATGCTCATCGCCTACGGGATGCCGCTCGGCTTCTACGTCTACGAACGCAACCAGCGCGTCCCCGAATCGGGCAAGGTGCTGACGCCCCGGCACATCAGAAGCTGGACGATCCGCCAGCTCGCCCGGATTGGCATCCATATCGGCGGCAAGGAGATCACCGACATCACGCTCGGTCCGCCGATCCAGTTCGTCGGCAAGACGAAGACCGGCCAGCGGGACGAGGCACGTTCGCGGCAGGTGGAGAGCTCGAAAGGCTTCATGGCGGCCAAGGAACTCGTCTACGACAGCATCCTCCGCCGCGCCACCGACATCCATCTCGAACCCAAAGAAGACGAGATGGGCGCCCGCGTCCGCATCGACGGCGTGATGTATCCCACCGAGCCGTTCGACCGGCCCGTCGGCGACGCGATCATCAACATCTTCAAGGTGCTCAGCGCGATGGACATCACCGAGCGCCGCCGTCCGCAGGACGGCAGCTTCGGTGCCATCGTGGAAAACCGCGAGGTCGATTTCCGCGTCGCTTCCCAGGGGACGCGGTTTGGCGAGAAGCTGAGCCTCCGCATCCTCGACCAGTCGAATTCGGTCAGCTCGCTCAACCAGCTCGGCATGCGGAAGCAACTGGAGGACAAGATCCGCGAGATCGCCCACCAGCCGCACGGCATGTTCCTCTGCTGCGGTCCGACGGGCGCCGGCAAATCGACCACGCTCTACAACTGTCTGGGGAGCCTCGAACGCGACCAGTGCAACATCATCACGATCGAGGACCCCATCGAATACAAGATGGACGGCGTGACGCAGATCGAGATCAACACCAAGTCCGGCCAGTCGTTCGGCGGGTCGCTCCGCAGCGTGCTCCGGCAGGACCCGGATGTGGTCATGATCGGCGAAATCCGCGATGAAGAGACGGCCAAGATCGCCTGCCAGGCGGCCAGCACCGGCCACATGGTCTTTTCCACCGTCCACGCCAACGACACGATCA
>CAZWGW010000893.1:0-3246 GCA_964633565.1 uncultured Planctomycetaceae bacterium | reverse complement strand
AGGTCATCGATGACGAAACGTACGAAGTCAATCTGAACCTGCAGCATCGCGAACAACTGGTGCTGGAGGCCACGGCCGGAGCGCATTTCGTCGCGCGGACTCCCGACGAGCATGTGATTCAGGTCTACGGGGGGCGTGACATCGAGATTCGGGGCTTCCGGATCACGACGACGGGCCAGGACCAGCATGCCGTGCGGGTCATGGAGTCAGAGGGGGTCCGGCTGGAGGACCTCACGATCCGGCAAGAGGGCGCCCGGCAGGTGGCGGCGATTCATGTCGCCGATTGCAACGTCAGGCCCGAGTCGAGCCCGCTGGTCATTTCCGATTGCCGGGTCGAGACGCTGTCGACGGGTCAGTGCGTGTGGATCAATGCCGACCCGCAACCGATCTGGAACCTGTCCCTGACAAACAATCGCTTCCTGGGCGCCGGGACGGGCACACTGGCAGTGCTGATGATGCGGGGAGGTTCGGCCCGGATCAGCAACAACCTCTTCGTGAAGGACCATGTGGGCCTCAACCTGAACTTGGGGTCCCCCGAGGATTCCGGGGCGCCCCCGCCTTCCGTGGAAGTGATCAACAATACGTTCTTTGACTGCCGCTCCTGGGCCGGCCTGATGTTTACAGAGCCGCGGGCGACGCCATTCACGCTGTCGAACAACCTCGTGCTGGAGTGCGAGGGCGTGGAAGCCTCTGCCGCGCAGCAGCGGGCGGCGGCCGATCATTGCCGCATGGAAGGGAACGTCTGGGAACGCCAGACACAGCCCATGGGCGAGAACGCGGAACTCAGCCGGTGGGCGCGCTTCGAGACGGCGGTGACGGTGCAGTCTCGCAATCCGGCGGATGCCGGGTTCCTGCGTCTGCCTCACGAGTCGCCGGTGCTCCCGGCCGGCGCCGGAAGCGACCCGTCGACGGGTGCCGGATCGCAGCCCTGACGGCGGCGCGTTTCCCACGAGCCCGTGGCTGCATCCGCTTCCATCCGCGCAATCGTCAGAATCGTCGTTTCGTTCGGAAAAGCCCGGGATCATCGGCCACAACACCATCGACACCCGTCGGCGGATCGGATGTTGTAGGAATCGAGTGGAAATCGAATTCCGCGGCCATGCGGAGGTCCTTTGCGTTGGATACCGGGAGCACGGCGCCAGGTTTTCCGTTTGTCTCGTCGGGAGTGCTTCGCGCGGCCCGGGCGCAGACACCTCTCGCGCTTTCCGCGCCGATCGGCGGGCATTCGTCGGCGGTCTTGCGGCCGCAGGGCGCGGTCTCGTCCGTGCGGGCGATCGCACGTCCGACCGGTTCCCGCCAGTCCTCGGCCCTGCTGCTGACCAAATCGTCGGGCGTGCTGGTTGGCGATGCGGCCGACGCAGGCCTCGATGCCGCGGCACCGCTGTCCGTCGCGCATGTCGGCCCGTGCCTGTTTCGCGGCGGGGCCGAGCAGCAATTGATCGACCTGGCCCGGTTCCTCAATCCGCGCCGCGCGGTCCTCAAGAAATGCCTGGTGACCGATCCGGACGGGATCGACGCGGCGGTGGCACGGGACCTTCCGTGTCCTGTGGCGGCGGCCGGCGTCAGGGAGATCACCGAGGCATACCAGGAGCACGACGTGGTGCTCAGTTGGGGCCTCGCGCTCGACGAATGGATCGATCGAGGCCAGTCGCGTCGCGCGGTGGGCATTCACATCGCACACGGCGACAGTCCGTGGACGCGCGAGCTGCTGACGGGGAGCCTGCAGGCCGTCGACCACGCCGTGGCGGTCAGCCAACGGGTCCGCGACACGACCTGCGTCGGCGTCCCCACGACGGTGGTCCTGAACGGTATCGACACGGCCCGCCTGGCGACCACGCGTTCGCGCGAAGCCGTGCGGACGGAACTGGGCTTTGGCGGCGATGACTTTGTCGTCGGGTTCGTGGGCCGGTTCTCCCCGGAAAAGCGCCCGGAACTGCTGCTGCGCGCGCTGCCGCTTCTGCCGCCGCGTTTCAAGGCGCTGTTCATCGGTTGGGGCCCGCTGCTGCCGGGCCTGCTGGAGCAGGCCAACGACCTGGCGCCTGGCCGCTGCGCCTTCCGTTTTGCCGACCGCTATCTCGGCGATTACTACCAGTCGTTCGATGCATTCACACTGCTGTCGGTGCAGGAGGGCTTCGCACTGGTGTTCCTGGAGGCGATGTTCTGCGGCCTCCCCGTCGTGGCGACGGCGGTCGGCGCAGTCCCCGAAGTGATCAAGCACCGGGTCAACGGCGTCATCGTGGACGGTTCGCCCGACGCGGTTGCCGCCGAACTGCGGTTGCTGGAGGCCCATCGGCCGTGGGCCCGCGGCCTCGGCGAGACAGCCCGGCAATACGCCCGGCAGCACGGGCACGCCCGCCGCATGGCCGAGGAGTACGAGGCGCTGTTTGAATTGCTGACGGCTGCGCGGAGGGGCGCGCCATGCTCCGGTTGAAGAACACGCTCTTTGGCACGGAGCCGATCGTCGCGCATTGTCCCGGTCCGCTGCACGACGGCTGGCGCTACTTTGCCGACGCTGTCTTTTCTTCGCCGGTCGAACCGCATCCGCACCGCGAATCGGCGATTTTGCTCACCTGGAACAACGGCCTGCGCCCGGAGAAGCCGAACGGCCTCCTGGAGCAGTGCGTGGCGCGCCACGGTTGCGAGGCGCGCGTGCTGGGTGCAGGGGTCTGCCCCTGGTCCAACAGGCACAAGCTGCGCCTGACCGCGGAGGCCCTGCAGCAGACCTCGGCCGAATTCGTGGTCGGTCTCGATTCGGGAGACGTGCTGCTGAGTGATCACCCGGACGAGATCGTCTCCCGTTTCCGCCGGCACTTCGCGTGCGACCTGCTGTTCAACGCGACCGGGTCCCGCTGCTGGCCGGAATTGCCCCCGTTCGTGATGTTTGAATCGACGCGGCCGGAGGCCGACGTCTCGGCCGGGCGCTGCTGGCTCAACGCCGGCGCGTTCGTGGGACGCACGGCGTTCTGCCGGGAATACTTCGCGGCCCTGGCCCGGATCGCGGAGGAGTGCGGCCTCCCGGACGACCAGTACGCCGTCAAGCAGACCTGGCCCGACTGGTATCCGCGGGTGCAACTCGATTACCGCTGCCGGATCTTCCAGTGGTTCAACGAGCGCCGGCGTGTGCTGCACATCGAACGAACGCGGGCCGACCGGCAACTGCAGCTCATCGACTGGCTGCGGCCCCACGGGCCTGTGCGGTTCGGCGCCGAGGTGGGGGTATTCGACGGTTACACGTCCGACGTGCTG
>CAZWGW010000892.1:0-3246 GCA_964633565.1 uncultured Planctomycetaceae bacterium | reverse complement strand
CTGGGCGTCCACCTCATTCGATAGAAACGCGATCTTGAGTCCACGCACGACCGTGGACGACTGCTGCGCTTCCTCGAACGTTGCGGAAACCGTCCACCCGCGGCGTTGGGCCTCGGTCACGACGGCCGCATCCTGCTCGAACGCCAGTCCCTCGATATACAGGCGGCTGTAGTCGGCCAGGACACACAGCGTTTCGCCGGCGGCGACCGCCTGACCCGTGTGGACCTTGAGTTCCTGAATCACGAACGGATCGCGCGTTGCCCCCCTTCCCACGAGACTGCCCGCATAGACGGCCGGCTGAACCTCGGCGTCTGTGAGTCGCAATTCGTCGGCAGCCTGGACGTCCGGGTCGGGCGCCAGGATCTGCAAGTCGCGCAGCAGTCGTCGCTCCGTAGCGATCTGCGCCACCTGTCCATCGGATAGGCCGTGCAGGCGCAACGCCTCCTGCTGGGCCTTCAAAAACGCCTCCAGCTTGTCCCGCGAATACTGCCGCTCCAGCAGCGTCTTCCCCGCGACGGCGCCCGTCAGAGCCACGCCTTCCAACCGCGTGATCTCTTTCTGCTCGACGTCGAGTTCCCCCAACGTCTTCAAGTACTCCGTCTGCGCCTGGACCAGGTCTTCGTGTGTCAGACGAACCTGAAACAGTGACGCTCCCGGCTCGACCGCCTCGGACTCGATCGCGTAGACGCGAGTGACCACACCCGTCATCGGGGCGGCCACTTCCAGCCGGGTCCGGCCCGGACGCTCCACGATGACCGCCGGTACGGTGATCGAACGCTGATACGTCTCCAGCTTCACTGGTTGCAAGAATTCCGGCGTCAGCCCGATGTTCTGCCTCCCGCGATCCGATAGTTCCAGCGACGTTGCTTCGTCGTGGGCGTGCGCGTGTCCGGCGTGGCCGTGTGCGTCACTACCCTCCGCGTGTTCGTCGCCCGCCTCCGGCGCGGCCTGGCGCTGGCCAGCCAGCGTGGACTGCACCCATTGGTTAAGGGGCGGCCACCAGCGGCCAAACGTGAGTGCCCCAACCAGGACGATCAGCGCGATAATGCTGAGTCGCAGCCACTTGGGACTGATATGCGGGAATCGCGGTTTCATGGGATGGTCTCCCCACGCAGGGGCATTGGGCAATCGGCTCGCTGCAGCGATAGCGCAGCGACACGACCGGTAGGGGCACGAGCACAAGCGCGTGCGCAGCGCAACTGCTACAGAGGACTTCGCAAGAGGCACTGAGTGGTGGTAGCGCCTAGAGCCGCCACACCTGAAGCAGTGCGCATGCAGACGCCGCAGAGACGGTTTGGCGGCAGAGACCGTTGTCGAGTGCAATGGCCACGATGCGAATGTTCTGGTCCGCATCGGTCGCCACGCGGAATTCAGGGGACACGAACTTCATTGCCAACGTCAACTGTGGCCCGCGGCATTTGATAAATGCGCACCGTTCTTCGTCGCAGCCCTGCGCGTGAGAGTCATTTACGCAATTGTCAGTCGTTGCACCGACGTCGTCATGATGTGCACGCTCTGCGTGCGCAGCGTCTCGATCAGCATGATTGACGGCGACGTAGCCGGTCGAATGCTCCCTGCACGACGAATCATGCCCGTGATGCCAGCAGCACCCCACAACGCTGTGCGTCAGCACGGCCACCGCCGTCAGAATGTGCACGAAGACGTCCACGTCCCGTTCCAAAGAGAAGGTTTCCTACCCCGAATCCTTGCTGATTCCGTCTAAATGGTCAAGAGCGATCGAGCGCCCGGCACCGCGTGTGCAGCAATCGATCAGCACTTTCGCGTCAATCTCAGGTGGACCATCCGAGCACTCCGCGCGCCGCCGCTGGTCGCACCGCGGCAGTCGGCAACCGTAACTGTTGCAATGAAAAAGAGTTCGAGTGTTGCTGTGATGCCGTGTCAGCGGAGTGAGGCTGCCCGCAGTTCGCACATTCCGACGACACTGCGTCGCGAAACTGACTACGGCCGGCTACTGCCCGCTTAGCGCCTGACCGCGAAGTCCATCGTCGCCTGTGAAATCGGGAGTCTCGGTCAGCCCGCCGATGAGCAGCAGGCCGTCCACCGTCGCGTTCGCCTGGGCCAGTTCGCTCAAGGCCTGAACGTATAGCAGATTTGACTCAAAGTAGGTCCGGCGCGCAATCAACACCTGGAGAAACTCGAATTCCCCCGCGGCGTAGGCCTGCTCCGATAGCGTCAGCGTTTCCTGCGCCTTCGGCAGGATTTGCTCATCGTACCGTTTTACGGCCACGGCCGCGGAATCGAACTGCTGCGCCACGCGCGCCAGCCGGGCCTTCACGGACATTTCGAGTCGACGCGCGTCCTGCGTGGCGCGGATGTATTCCGCGAACGCCGCATCAATGTTGCCGCGGTTCTTGTTGAAGATCGGAAGGGGCACTCCCACCTGCAGGTTCACGAGACCCGATCCCGTCCCGTTGTCCGCACCCCCCTGCAACTGCACGCCCAGGTTCGGGATCGGCTGGGCGCGCTGCCGTTCGAGTTTCGCTTGCGCCCGTTGGATACGGGCGTATGCGCCGCGCAGTTCCGGACTGGAACTCACAATGCTCTGATACAGCGCATCCCACTCCCTCGCGCCCAAGTCCGATTGCAGAGTGCCGACGAGCTTTGTCGGTTGAAGGTTGGGCATCCCCGCCATCGCGGCCAACTCCTTCCACGCCGCATCATACGCGAACTGGGCACGTTGCCGTGTCAGGTCCACCTCGTTGAGCTGGATCTCCGCCTGCAGCACTTCCGGCTGTGAACCCTCCAGAGCCTCCCTACGCCGCTCAGCGATCCGCACACCCTGTTCGGCGACCCGATGGAACTCCTCCGTCAGTTCCACTCGGCGTTGCGCCGCCAGCGCTTCAAAAAATCGCAGCCGAATATCCGTCAGCACGCGGTAGCGTTGGGCCTCGACTTCCCACAGTTGCGACTGAACGTCCTGGTCGAGCACTCGCTCGTTGAGGCGAAGTTTGTGCCCGAGCACGATGTCCTGTGACACCACGGCGAGGTGCTGGTCGGTCCCCGCATCGGCAAGTTGCTGGCCGGAGTACCCGACCGTTGGATTGGGATAGCGGCCGACCTGTTGTCGAGTTCCAATCGCCTTCTGGGCCGCGGCCGACGCCTGCTGGATCGCCGGGTTGTTGGCGAGCGCCAGTTGCTCCAGGGCGGCGAGCGTCATGCCGGATGGTTCCGCGGGGGGATTGCCCATCGGCGCCGCGCCGTCGGCGCCGGGCAGGGGCAGCGGCT
>CAZWGW010000891.1:0-3259 GCA_964633565.1 uncultured Planctomycetaceae bacterium | reverse complement strand
ACATCAATAGTGTTGTGACGATTCATGAAACATCGGCAGATTCTGCCGGTGTCATCAGGCGCGCACTTTCCGCCGTCAAAAGGACGGCGCTTTCGGACGGGGTGTCTCGGCTGGCGAGCCGGTCGGCAACAATCTACAGCGTGGGAATCGTGGCTGTTGTTTCGGACTTTTCTCCACAGGCTCCTTGTTTCGTAACACAGAATTTAATATTTTGATTATTCAAACTATTATTTTCCATCCTGCAGGGAGCATCGTCATGAGCCGGCGCGGTTTCACTTTGATCGAACTGCTGGTCGTCATCGCCGTCATAGCCATCCTGATCGCCCTCCTGCTTCCGGCAGTACAGCAGGCGCGGGAGGCGGCCCGCCGCACCGAATGCCGCAACAACCTGCGGCAGATCGGTCTGGCTCTACACAACTATCTGGACGCGCAGCGCGTCTTCCCGCCCAGCTACTGCGTCGTCCCCGGTGTGACGACGACTGTCGGCGGGCAGTGGTCAGTCTTTGCGCGCATTCTGCCGTACGTGGAACAGGCGAACCTGCAGAACCTGATCAACTGGTCGGTGGGCTACTCGACGCAGGTCAATGTCGCCACGACGCGCGTGCCGACGTATCTGTGCGCGAGTGAAGTCAACGATGTCGTCCGCATCAACCCGTCGACTGGTCTCGCACGCGACTATCCGGCGAACTACGTCATCAACTTCGGCACGTGGAAGATCTACGACCCCGCGAACGGCTCAGGGAGCGACGGCGCATTCTTTCCCAACTCAAAGCTGTCGACAGCCGCATTTACTGACGGGACGAGCAACACGCTGTGCGCGTCGGAGGCGAAGGCGTTCACGCCCTATGTGCGCAACACGACCAGCGACCCGGGTCCGGTGCCGCCGGGCAGCCCGCTGTTTGCCGCCGGGCTGACAGGTGACGGGTGCTGCATCGGGTCGAATCTGCAGGCCAATACCGGCCACACGGAGTGGGCCGATGGCCTGTGTCAGCAGAGCGGTTTCACCGCGACGTTCGGGCCGAACACGCGCATTCCGTACACGGTGGGAGGCGTGGAGTACGACATCGATTTCGTCTCCTGGCGCGAAGGGACGCACGCCACGCGCGCGACGTACGCGGCGCTGCCGGCGCGCAGCTATCACGAGGGGCTGGTGCACGCGCTGCTGATGGATGGCTCCGCACGGGGCGTCAGCGAGAACATTTCGCTCACCGTGTGGCGCGCGCTCGGCACGCGGGCCGGGGGGGAGACGGTCGGAGAGTTCTGATGTGATCGGCGCCGCGCTGTCGGCCCGGATTGTGGTGGGTCACATCCGCAGCGAGAGCCCCACGCCGGCGAAGAAGTCTTCGGCGTGCGAGTTGAGTCCCTTGCCGGCCCGCACGTCGAACTGCACGTTGTTGTTGAGCAGGTACGTGATCCCGCCGTCGACGTAGTTCTGCGGAAAGTTCGATTCGGCGCCGGTCGAAAACAGCCCGAAGTACTCCAGGTACATCCGCGTCGCGTCGGTCAGCGGGATGCCGACCGTCACCGACTGGTGATAACCGACGAAACGGTCGTCAATCAGCAGCAGCGGCGTCAGCGGGACATGGTCGTCGCCGGTGCCGATGCCGGTCGAACCGGCGAGCGCGAAGTCACGCGGGAGGTCCCAGCCGTACAGCAGATTAAACTCGACGTCCGGGTCGATCGATCGGAATTCCTTTGCCCCGGTGGGCAGGACGAGGTGCGTCACGAGCGCCGTCTCCGGCACGATGCCGTCCTGCTCACACAGCGCGAACTTGAAACCGACCGTCAGGTCTTCCGCCCCCTGCGGCGTGCTCACAGCCCCGGCGTCGATCGATCGCTCCCAGACGTAGTTCCAGACCAGTCGAAACTCGACGTACTCATGGATGCCGATGCGCCACAACGTCTCGGGCGTGCCGTGCGTGTGCGTGATCGAGCCGTCCGATGAGTCGTCGTTGTAGATGTAGGTGTAACCCGTTTCGAGCTGCACGATCCCCAGGCCGACAACCGAGCTGGCCTCGGTGAAGTCCGGCCGGTCGGTGGCCAGCGGTTCTTCCATTGCGGCGCGGCGGGCGGCGGCAATGTGGTCCGGTGATGCGTGCCACAGCCATGGCGCTCCCGAACCGAACAGGCCCTCGAGTGGCGTCGAGTCCTGCGCCGGCACAACGCCCGGGAGGACGAGCAGCAGCCATCCGGTGGTCATGATCCACAAGCGCATTGTCGACGACCGCCCAATAATGATTTTGATCAGTCAAAAATATCGGGCGGCCGGCGGCTCCTCTCTGAACGTAAGTGTGATTCCCGAGTGGAATCTGGAGAACGCTCTGGCCGCTTTACCGCGCCGGCGGCAACAATTGCCGGTATGGGGACGCCGGATTACCGCTGGATCCATCTGGTGATGCGTGCCGCCGAGACGGTCGGCATCGACCCGCATGACCAGGAGCGTTGGGTGCTGCTGCGAGAGTCATCGACGCCCGGAGCGGTCGAATCGTGTCTGGGCATTGACGCCGACGAACG
The DNA here is from genome assembly GCA_964633565.1 of uncultured Planctomycetaceae bacterium. GTDB lineage: Bacteria > Planctomycetota > Planctomycetia > Planctomycetales > Planctomycetaceae > CAZWGW01. The sequence continues at coordinate 745 of CAZWGW010000891.1, read as the reverse complement.
GATGACTGTCCAACTTTCGGCGGCGGACCGGGACGTGAATGCGGCGATCGACGCGTTCATTCTGGACGTCCTGCGTTCCGATCCGCAGGTGATTTCTCGACCCGTGGAGCCGGAGACGAAGCTGGCCCGGCTGTTTCCCGCTGCTGATCGGCACGACCAATGGCAATCGCTCTCCGCGGCGCTCGATTGGCCGCTGCCGCAACTGCAACCGGACGTTGCCTGGTGGTTCTGGCCGCCGACGATCCTGTTGCTCGCGCCTTACATCGTCGGCTGGGGCCTGTTGGCGCGACAATGCGATCGGATGGGGGGCATTGCGGGAGCGGCGCTCGGCCTGACGGTCGTGCTGCTGGGCTTTGTCGGCATGGGCGTCATCGTGATGATACCGCTGGCAATTGCGAAGCGGTTCGCACATCGTCTGCCCGTCACGTTTCCGGAGCACATTTGCCGAGTGCGCGACCTGCGGGAGACGACCTCGCCGGAGCGCCGCCGCGACTTCGCCGATGCGCTCCGCAGACCAGTGACCGGAACCGTGTGGGAGATTGTGCGGCAGCTCGTTTCCGAGGAATATGAGTGGCCGCTGGAGTCCGTCACGCGCGCGACGCCGCTGCGGTGATCGTGCTGCGGCATTCGAGACCACGCAGGAACCGGTACCATGTCAGACATACCGCATTCGGGGCTGCCGCGCCGGGATGTCCTCAAGTTCGCCGTCGCTGCCTCGGTCGGGGCCATGCTGGGAGCGAGGACT
>CAZWGW010000890.1:0-3264 GCA_964633565.1 uncultured Planctomycetaceae bacterium | reverse complement strand
GCTGCCCTGGCGTACGCGGCCATCATCGAACAGGCCGCCAACACGGACGACGCACCCCGGTGCTATCCGGATGTGGTGGTCTGCTGGTGTGCCGCCCTGTTGTCGGCAGGCGAGCAGTCGGCAGCGCGCGGCGTCCGCGACCGATTCCAGGCCATTGCCGAAAGACAACTCGAAGCACTCTTCGCGGCGCAGGGAGCAACGGCCGCCTTCGAGCCAGCGCCGCTGCCGCACGATCTCGCCGACATTCTCCCGACGTCGTCCGCACCGCTCTGGATCACGTCGACGCTGCCGGCCGCAATCGACAGGTCAATTCTCGACGACCTCCTGGTGCGATTGGACGAGAGCAGCGTCCCCGCGATGACCTGCGGCCAACTGTTTCCGCTCCCGGACGGCGTTGTGATTCGCGCCGCCGATGCCGTGATCTGCATCGATGGCGGGGCGGGGGGCGTTCGCTGGAGGCACGACGCCTTGCTGCCCGGCGCCGGACCCTCCAGCGAGTATCAGGACCCGCAATCCGCCGTCGAGCGTCTGCTCGGGGACGGAGCGAGCACCACATTGACGGGAGATCGTGAGCGCGTGTACTTCATCGCGCCGCCGGTACCAGTTCCCTTCGACGGTGGGCGGCCCGTGCCCGGCGCGGCGCAGGTCAAGCGGGGCGCGCGACTGGTGGCGGTGAATCTCGACGGCCACTTCGAGTGGGAGGTCGGCACCGGAGTCGAATCGCACCCGGCGACCGGAGACCCTGGCGGGTCGGACTTTTTCACCGAACTGGTCGCATTCCAGGGGCCGCCCGCGCCGATTGAGTCGAGGCTCTACCTGATTGCGGAACGCAATGAAGCCCTGCACCTTGTCGTGCTGGAACCCGCAACCGGTCGTGTCTTATCGACGACGCCACTGGGCGCAGTCGATGCCGCAGCCGGACGCGACGACCGACGGCATGTGCAGCATTGCCGGCCGGCGTTTGCGGGAGGGCTGGTCATCTGCCCCACGGGAGCGGGGGCTCTGGTGGCGGTCGATCGACTCACGGGAACGATCCGCTGGGCGCGGCGGTATCCGCGGGAACCGATCCGCACGCGACCGAAGGATGAACAGGACCTGATCGTGCCGCCCCAGGTACACTGGCCGGGCGGCTGGCGCGAACTGGCATTGATCACGGCCGGGCTGTCGCGCGTGCTGCTGGCCAGCCCGGAATCGGACATGCTCCGGGCGCTCGACGCGCAAACAGGCCGCCTGGCGTGGCAGCAGCCACGGGGCGACGGCATGTATCTCGCCGGCGTGTTTGGCGACAAGGCCGTGATTGTCGGTCGTCGCTCGGTGCGTGCCCGCGACGTGTCCACTGGAGTGGAACTGTGGAACGCGCCCGTCGAGGAGCCGGTGGGGCGCGGGTTCGCGACGCCGACGCATTATGTCCTCCCCATCGAGTCGGGCGGCGTCGCGGCCGTCGAACTCGCGACGGGGGCCGTGCGGCAGACCTTTCCGGGGCACGGTACTCCTCCCTGGCTGGAACTGAGGGGCGCGAATGATTCCGGGAGCGCTGACCAGCCCCGCAATCTTGTGTGGCTCAACGGGGCTGTCATCTCGCAATCACCGTGGGGCGTAAGTCGCCTGACGAACCTGGGTGAGACGCTGACGGCAGCAAATGCAGCCGTCGATCAGAGCGATCAGGCCGCGGCACCGCTGGAAAGACTGGCGCGCTTGCGACGCGAGTCCGGCGACTTTGAGGGGGCGGCCGCCGCCGCACAGCGCCGTTATGAGCTGCGCGCCGGATCGGATGGCTCCGAGGCGGCGGCCCGCGATCTGCTCGAGACGCTGTGGTGGGTCCTGGATCGTTCCGATCATCGCGACGAACTCGAACAACGGATCATGCCCCTGCTGGCGCGTCCCCGCGACCGGATGCGGTATGAGTACGCCCGTTTTGCCGCGGCGTCGACCGACACTCCGTCCGAGTTTGTCCGGTGCGCATTCGCCGTGCTCGATCAATTTGACGAACCGTTCTTTGCGCAACTGGACGACGGAGAGCGGTGGGTCCGCCTGGACCGGCTGGTCCAGTCGCGGCTGACCTCTGCGCGCGAGCGGTTGCAGCCTGCCGCGCAGGCCGCGTTCGACAAGCAGCTCGACGCCGCGCTGTCGCAGCGGCTGGACGGCAGCGGCGCCCTCGAGTCCGCCCGCTGGGCCGATCGCCTTGTCCATCTGCCGCACGGACAACGCCTGCGCCTGCAGATCGAACCGCAATGGAGCAGCGTCCGGGAGTTTACCCACACGCAACTGCGCCTGGCGGCACAGGCGGCGACGGCCGAACCGCCCCTGGCCGCCGCTGCATTGAGCAGCCTCGCAGAACTGTTCGAGCAGCACCAGGACCTGGATGACGCCGCGGCGGCTTTCCGCGAACTGAGGGGTCAATTCGGAGCGGTGACGTTTCCGGACGGGACGCCAGTCGCAACGATGCTGCAGCAGATACCGGGTGATTCGCCGATCGGCCGCCGGCTCGTGGGAACCGTGCCGCCGGTCTGGCCGCAGCGTTTTCCGACGGTCTCCGCCCGGCCGTGGCCCGAGGGAGAAATCTACTTCGTACCGGTCCCGGTGACGACCGATCGCGGCGGGGTGTTCGACCGGCTGAACGTCTCCGTTGATCGCATCGGCAAGAGCGTCCGCTTCTCCGGCGCAGGGTACTCCCGGCCGTGGGCGCTGCCGCTTTCCGGTGCACAAAGCAACTCGCGACTGGCGACGGCGGCCCCGGACTTGCGGCGGGCATGGGCGTTCGGCCGGATGCTCGTGCTCCAGGTCGGGGCGGACGTGTTCGGCATCGCTCCGTTCGATGCGGCCGGCGAACCGAGCGTCACATTGCTCTGGCCTCCCGCCGGCGAGCGGATCTCCGCCACGGACACGCAGATCCCGCGCCAATCGCTCGTCGAAGCGATCGCGCCGCGGCGGAGGCCGGCCGATTTCGATGGGCCCCGGCCGCGCATCGACCCGCTGGGGCACCGCGTCGGCCAGGTCGGCCCGGTCTGTGCCGGCTACTTCTGCGTTCTGCGGCGCGGAGTGCTGACGGCTTACGACACAGCGACCGGACAGGAACTGTGGAGCCGCCATCATCTGTCGCCCGGCGCGTCGTGCTGCGGTGACGATCACCATGTGATCGTGATCAACGAAGCAGAGGGACGACGAGAGGTGCTGCGGGCGCTCGACGGCGAACGGCTGCGATCATTCGCGGCCGATTATTCTCCAGAACAGGTGCTGCTGACTTCGGGAAGCCGCATCCTGCTG
>CAZWGW010000889.1:735-3268 GCA_964633565.1 uncultured Planctomycetaceae bacterium | reverse complement strand
GACGGGTAATTCGGTAGTGTACGGATAGGCGACGATGCCACGCTCGTAGAGATACCAGGAGGGGGCGACCATCTGCATGGTGACGCACGATCCCCGGTTCGCGGCCTATGCGGACCGCACGATTCACCTGTTCGACGGACGACTGGTAAGCGAACAGGAGGCGGCGGAGCTGGCCGCCGGCGCCGGCGTCCTGCAATGACACCTCTCATCGCACGAACATCGATGGCCGCGTCGCGCAGCCTTCAGAGACAGGTTGCCCGGCGTCAGCCGCGTGGAGTCCCTCCACGGGCGCGGCCGCCTTTCGAATTCCCGCTCTCGGGCCGCCGTTGAGCGGGTACATGCCAAGTGGCGGCGATTGAACTTCCGGCGATCCCGCGCGAACTGCCCGACATCGTCGACCACGAGCGTCGATTACCGCTCGAAATCCAAGGATTCAAGGTCCAACCGCGCTCTGCGCCGGCTGGTTGAAAATCGTCGCCTCGCCGAACGGCACCTGCAGCATCCGCCGCATCTTCCGCGAGTAATGCACGTCCGGCGGAAGTTCGCCGTACGGCGGGAATGCGGCCCACGGCGGCTGATACTGTGGCACGGGCTGGTACTCGAGGTCGTGAATCTGCGGCCAGTATCCCGTCTCGTCCACCTGCAGCAGCTCGAGATCAAGGAACAACTGCGTCCGGCTCACGATGTACCCGAGGTGCCGCGCCGCCACGACGCTCAGCGCCGCCGCGTAGGCGGTCTGCGCTTCCAGGAAGTCGCGCGCCTGCACCCCCGCCACCCCCAACTGCAGTTGGAGCCGCGTCCCGGCGACCCGCTCGAACGCCAGCGCGGCGCTGGCCACGCCCAGCTCGTACTGCTGCCGCGACAGGTCCAGGTCGCGCAGATCGTTTCGCACCGCGAACTTGATCAGGTCTTCCAGCTCCATCAGGTCCCGGCGCGAGGCCTGGTAGTCGATCAGCGCTTCGCGGAACACGTTCCGCTGCGCCCGGCGGTTGAGCGGCGCGTCGAGCGTCAGCCGCAATCGCGTTTCGCTCTCCTCGAAGTTGAAGTCCTCCAGCGTGTGGCTCGTGGAAAGGTTGAGGATCGACTTCAGTTCGTCCGCGGCCAGTTTGACCTGCCGCCACTCATCCGCCAGAAACCCGCGCTGATTCATCAGCCCCAGCCGCAGGACGAGGGCCGTGAGCATTGCCTCGTCCACGCCGATCTGGACCGGCACCAGTCCCGCGCCGAACTGCTCGAGGAACCGGCCGCTCCGGGCGAGCAGCCGCTGCACTTCCGCCAGAGCCTGCTCCGCGGCATGTCCGCCCGGCGGATCATCCGCGTCGATCCCGAGCGCCCGGTCGCCGTCGGTCACGGCTTGCCCGGCCTCCGCGCCCAGTTCCTGCGCCGCCTCAACAATCGGCCCGATCTGATCAAGCTGCAACTGGTCGATGGCCGCATCCAGACGCCCCCGCAGCTCGACTGCGCGTGTCGAGAGCCGCGTCCGCGCGGCCTCAAACGATTCGATGGCGGACGGCGGCAACGCCCGGCGCTCGGCCAGCACGCGCTGCCGGTCCAGAAGCGACACCAGTGCGCTAACGATCTCGAAGTGCCGATACGCCAGTCTCACTGCGGGAACAGCCGGGTCGGCCATGTCGGCCGCCAGCGCGGCCCGGCGTTCGCGAACCGCCAGCCGCGCCTGATCGACCTTCAACCGCGCCTGCAGCACGGCCAGTTCGCCGGCTGCGTCGTTGTCCGCACGCAGGGACTGCGCGTGCGTCAATGAATCCTGCATGCGGGCCAGCAGTTCGACGGCCAGGTTCAGCAGCTCGAACCGGTCCGGCTCCGACTCCCCCGCCGCGGTCTGCAGACGTTCGCGGATCCGCTGCACGAGTTCGGCCGACACGGCGACTTCGTCCGCGAGCGTCAGCCGCTCCAGTTCGGCCAGGTCCAGGTTGATGCGCGTCTCCGTCGGCAGCCCGATCCGCAGCTTGAGGGAATCGAGGTCGCTCTCCAGCCGGTTGCACGTGCCGATCAGCGCGATCAGTCCGGACAAAATGTTCTGCTCGATCTGGTCGACCTGCACTCGCGCGGTCCAGCCGACGCGGAACTCTTCGCGCCGCTGCGTAAGCGCCCGGACCAGCGTGAAGTAGTTCAGCGAGTCGATCTCCACCTGCCGGTACGTGCGAAGCAGCCCGTAATACTGCCCGGCGAGTTGATTGAACAGGTCCTTTCGGAACCGTGCAAAGTCCCGCGCGGCATAGACGACGTTCCGCTCCGCCTGCGTCAGCGCCTCGAACCGGATGTCGCGCTGAAAGACTGTCTGCGACAGTGACACGAACAGCTCGCTGCTGAGGTCGGCCGTGAAGCCCTGCGGCCCGTCGAACGTCAATACGATGTCGTTCGCCAGGCGCGCGAGCAGATCGCCCCCCGTCAACAGCACCTTGTCCGCCTGGAGCGTCGACGGGAAGCTCAGCGTATTGGTCGTCCCGTCCGCCTGATTGCGCGTGTGCCGGTAGTCGATCGCCGCCCGGTTCGTCCCGGGCGCGGCCGAGAA
>CAZWGW010000889.1:0-725 GCA_964633565.1 uncultured Planctomycetaceae bacterium | reverse complement strand
GAAGTCGATCACGTAGTGATTCTCGTCCAAAGGCCCGAACACCTCGGCGGCCACGCGGTAGTTGTGGCCGTGGAGCGGCTCGCAGATATTGCCGTTGAAGGTGATGAAATGCGCGGCCGAGAACTTCAGGTCGTACTGAAACCGTTCCAGCGTCAGCCGGAGTGCGGCGCGGTACAATTGCTCCTTCGCCGTCTGGTATTCGCGGCTGTTGAGGAGCGCCAGGTCGACAATCTGCGACAGCGCGAGCCGGGGTGCGGCGTCGCGTTCATCGGCCGTCGGCTCGTGGCCGTACGTTCGCGCGTACTCGTCGCGCAGGTTCTCGAACTCCAGCGCCCGGATCAGACACTTCTGCGGGATCGACTCCCACGCCGACGGCGGGATCGTGATGGGGGAGACCTGGATCTCCTGCAGGTCGCCGCCCGGCACCGGCGGCTGCGCCGTTTGCAGACCCTGTGCCTGTTGAATGTTGCTGGTCCGCGATTTCGGCACGTTCTGGCCGCTGCGAGCGCCGGCAACGGAAGGTATCGCCGCCTTCAGCGCGCCTGCAAAACCCCCCTCCTCGGCCGGACCCGTCGGAGCGGCGAGATTCACTCTGGCGATCGCCGACTCATGGCCGGCAGTCGCTTCGCTCGCATGGGAAAGCTGCAGGATGGCCGGCGGTTCCTCCGGCAAGGGGGGATCGGCTGCCGGAAGCGGAGGCGGCGCTGGGTCTGGTTCGGCCGGCC
>CAZWGW010000888.1:0-3268 GCA_964633565.1 uncultured Planctomycetaceae bacterium | reverse complement strand
ACGGCGCGCGCGCGGGCGGCGAGCGTAGTGGCGTGTCTGGCGGTCGGGTTGCCCCTGGCGATGATGCGCGGGGAGGACCGCGGCACGAACAACGAGTCGACCACAGTCCGCGAGACGGTAGCGGAGGCGAGCGACGATGTGATTAAGGCGGCGGCGTCAACACCGGACCCGAACCTCACAGCCGGACCGATCGATGTGAGTGCCTTCGATCCCAAACTGGCCGACGTCATTACAGCCGTCATGGAACAGGAGCAACGCTATGGCAACCTGGAGACCGTCACCCGGACGGAACGGAATTACGCTGCTGCACAGTGGACGATCCCGAAGTCGACCGAGACGGTCCGCACGATCCGGCAGGGGCGGCTGTTGTTCGTCGACGGAGAGACGGTGGATTCGCTGGCCCGGGACGGAGAGGTCCGTCACCGTTTTGCATCGGCGTACGACGGCCGCCGGACCGTGTCGGTCGAATACGGCAACAGCGCCAATGTTCACGACCGGCGTTATGAGCCGTCCCAGGTGTTCCCGCCGCACACGTGGGGGCTGTTTCACCTCGAAGTGAACTTCCCGTTGTCGGTGTACCTGGCAGGGACGGTCGCGATGGAACAGCACCCGAAGGTGCGACGGCTGACGATCGAGCGCGGGTCGGTGTTCGAGTTCTACAAGGTCGAGTGCGAGGCGGTCGGGGCCGAGCGGGTCGGCGAACTCGATTGTGAGAAAGTCCGCGTGCGGCGCTGGTACTACACGAAGGAGGAACCGGCCATCCAGTACCTGTGGCTCGCGCCGGCGCGGAACTACCTGTGCGTCAAGGCTCAAATGATGGCGCGCCTGCCGGGAAACAACCTGCCGGTGAGCGAGTCGCTGGTTGAAGAGTTTCGGGAAGTCGCGAGCGGTCTATGGCTGCCGCAGCGCGTGCACGCCGTGGACTACGACTACGACTCGCTCCGCCAGGGAAAACTGGTTCCCTACTCCACACGGACGCTCGTACTGCAGCGCGCGGCGCCGGAGCCGGCGTACGCCGCCGGCCAGTTTCAGGTGAGGATTCCCGAGGACGTCCCGGTCTACGTGATCGGTCCCCGGGGCGTTGTCGACACGCCGCACCATCCGCGCCCCGCGCCTGCAGATCGCTCGACAACGCTGGACGGCATTCTTGCCGGCATGCGCCGCAACGAAGCGCTGTTTGACAATCTCGACATCACCGTTGAGGAACGATACGCCAAGCCGTGGATCGAGAATGAGTTCATCGGTAGCGAAGGCGCAGGCTCCGAGACTTTCCGTTACGTCAACCGCACGCGGTCGGTGAGTCTCGACGGACGGCATTACCTCCGTGACGAACGGAACCTGACCCGCAAGGATGGAACTCCCTATACGACGGCGACAACCACGACCACTGACGGAGAGTGGCAGCGGCAGATCAGCACGTCAAATGAAGCCGATCCGGATATCGTCGTCCTTCGGTGGCCCTCATTCACGCGCACACTGGGCAGGCGCGTCCGACGGATTCGCGCGCACACGCTGGCCTTCGATCCGATGGACGATCTGCTCGAATTCAATCTCTCCCGCTACCTCGCCTCCGAGTTGAGGGATGAACACAACTCTTTCCGGCATGCCGTTGAGTACGAAGGAGACGAGGTAATCGACGGACTGCTGTGCCATCGACTGCGAATCGATAACCTGAGTGGACAGGAACGCCGGGTCTCAAGCAGCCGGTATGTCTGGCTCTGCCGGGACCGCAACCTGCTGCCCATCCGCACGCAGTGGCGGGAACACTGGTGGCACGCGACTCTGATCACCGGCATGTCGACGGTCGACGAATGGCGCGAACTGAAGCCGGGCGTGTGGCTCCCGGTCCGCTGGACGCACGTCGCGTTCAAGAAATTCGACCGTTCCGGTCTCTGCGATGGCCGGTTGATTCACAACTGGCGAAAGGACTTTCGCGTCGAGAGTGCTTCGGTCAACCCGCAACCTGAGCCGGACCTGTTCGACTCGGTCGCTGTCCCCGCCGGGACGAAAGTCAGCGTAAACAACGCCAGAACGACTATCGGCTCATTCGTACAGGCGAGGGACGGCAGGATTGAGATCCCTCCCGAGAAGTGGCAGGCGTTGATCGAGAAGAGTCGGAGGGGACAGACGGAAACGATGCTCCCGCTGCCCCGCCGGCCAATCCCGACAAGCCGCCTGCCCGCGAGGCGACCGGAGTCTCGACCTCCGCCCCAGAACTCTTGGAGAAAGGCAACTACGAGTTCCCGATTGACGTCTCCGGCCGCGCCTTGGATACCGACGGCAAACCGATCGCCGGCGCGGTGATCTTTCTCGGCTCTCAAGCTGCCGACTGGAAACGCATCTCTGAAACGACGACCGATGAACAGGGGCGTTACGTCTTCCTCCAGGTACCGCTGCCGATTGAACGGGCAACAACCAATCAGGGAAAGGACGTCGGCGCCTTCGAAGTCTTCGGCTTTGCCGATGGATACGCGATCGCCTGGCGGCGGAAGAAGTCGTTCTATCCGGATCCACAGGCCCGTAACCGGAATGTCATCGAGGACAATCCGGACGACCCTCCGACGTGGTTCGTCGCCGGTGACAAGATCGAACTCGACCTGACCTTTGAAGCTCCAATGTCGATCAGCGGCCGGATCGTTGATGATCGGGGCCGTCCGATTCCCGAGACCAGCCTCGACATTCGGTATGCCGATGTGGAATGGGACCGGCCCAACTACAACTCACTGCAATTTCGCGGGGCCCTGTCGTCGCTCAACGAACGTGAGACGGTCCCCCCCGAATTCAAACGACGCACGACCGATGCCGACGGGCGATTCACCTACACGGGGCTCCGCCCGGACTGCCGGTACGAGATCTGGGTGCGGCCGCCGGGATTCTCTCAGAAGCGGATCTGGATCGTCACAAGGCCGGGAAAGACCCGCGACAACAACGGAAACGAGATCTACGCCGACGGCATGGAACTGACGTTCGCCGCACCGATCGACCTGCCGATCAGAGTCGTCTACGACGACACCGGCGAGCCGGCCCCCAGGGTTTACGTCTACCTGGGCCAGCCGGGCGCGGGGGCGTCAACAACAACTGACGCCGGGGGAATTGCGACACTTCGCATGCCGCCCGGCAAGTCCCAACTGGAACTCAGCCCCGCACACGGCACGCCGTACCTGCTGACCAAGGGCGAAGTCGACGTTCCCGGCACACCGCCCGAGCAGCCAATTGGCGTGCGCCTGCAGCGAGGCACCATGGTCGAAGTCACGGTCGTGGATGCCGC
>CAZWGW010000887.1:0-3274 GCA_964633565.1 uncultured Planctomycetaceae bacterium | reverse complement strand
CCCAGCGGTTGGCCGGGTCGAGTCGGAGGGCTTCCCGCAGCGCGGTTTCAGCGGCCGCGAATTGCTGCTGTTCCACGAGGCACCTCCCGAGACCAAATTGGCCATCGACCTGGTCAGGCTTCAGACAGATTTGCTCGCGGAACTCGGGCTCGGCCTCGCGGAACCGTTGCTGCTCCACCAGCACCCAGGCGAGCGCACCGTGTACATGGTGCTGGGTCGGATCAAGCCGAATCGCCTCGCGCAGCGGTGCGGCGGCCTCGGCGAACCTCTTCTGCTCCTGGAGAACTTTACCCAGGCCATATTGTGCGCCCGGTATGTCAGGGTTGAGGCGCAGCGCCTCACGGAATGCCAATTCTGCTTCAGCAAACTTGCCCTGTTCCCACAACAGCCAGCCGAGCGAGTCATGGGGCCAGGGCCGGGCCGGATCGAGCCGGATGGCTTCACGGAACGCGCCTTCCGCTTCGGTGAACTTCCGCTGACGGCGCAGGACCTCGGCCAGTTCAATCAATGCGACAACGCGATCGGGAGTCAGCCGAACGACTTCGGTCAGCATTGTCTCGGCCTCGGCGAACTGCCCCTGTGCCTGGAGCAGCAGACCCAGCCGGCGACGGAGCCCTGCATCGTCAGGCCAGAGGCGCACGGCTTCGCGCAGACCCGACTCCGTCAATTCAATCGCTCCCGGTGGAAGCGTGAGCGAGCCCGCGATTCCATCGGATGACCCCCTGTCGTCCTCGCCGATCCGCGGCGCGAGCGCCGCGGGGTCGGTCGAGGCCCGCCAGAGCCTGACGGTGCCGTCATCATGGCTCGCCGTGGCGAGTACAGTGCCATCCGGCGAGAACTGCACGTCCGAGATCTGGGCCGTATGGCCGGTCAGCGTGCCTCGTTCCTGACCGGTGCGGGTGTCCCACAGTCTCACCGTCGTGTCGGCGCCGGCGGTGGCCAGCACTTCCCCATCGGGCGAGAAGGCCATCGCGCGGACCGGTAACGTGTGTCCGCGAAATTCTGTGAGCCGCCGGCCTGATTCGACGTCCCACAGCGTCACGGCGCCGATGTTGGTGCCGACGGCGAGGGCCTTGCTGTCCGGCGAGAACTTGACCGAAATGACCTCCATCATGGTCGGCGGTTGCGCGAAGCGCAACTTGACCGTATGAGTTGCCATGTCCCAGATAATGACCGTCTGAAACTGGAAGCCGATCGCCAGGAGTCTCCCGTCGGGAGAGAATTCGGCGCAGTTGGTGCTGATGGGGACGTCACTGGTCAGCGTCTGGAATTGCTGCGTGGCAACGTCCCAGAGCTTCACGCTGTTGTCCCCCCGCCAGCGGAAGATGGTCGCCGCCTGACTGCCATCCGCCGACAGCGCCACGGCTGGTGAACCCTTCGCAGCCGGCAGGACAAACTTGGCGCTTTCCTGTCCCCGCCCGACGTCCCAGAAGACAGCCTGCTTCTCGTCCACCAGTCGCGCTGCCGTTTCACCGTCGGCCGAGATGGCACTGACGCCGCCGAAGGGCAAAACGGCGATCTCTTTGACGGCAGCGATATCGATGATGCTGGTCGGACCGGCATTCGCCACAAACAGCGTCCTGCCGTCCCGCGAAAACCGCAGGCTGGTCGCGTGCTCCACGGGAACCGATACCGCCTCTGGCGATGGTGCGATTTGCCCGAGTTTGATGTCGCCGCCGAGCGTGGCCGAGGCGAAGGTCTTGCCGTCCGGCGAGAAGGCGGCCGCCCAGACCACGTCGCGATGCACGTCCTCGCCGAGCCGGGCGCCGGTGGCCACGTCCCAGACGACAACGCGCCGGTCTTCGAGCCCGGCGACGAGCTTGCTCCCGTCGGGCGAAAACGCCAGGCCGCGCACGTTGCAGTGCGCTGGAAAAACCGATCGCAGTTGGCCCGTCGCGCTATCCCAGATCTTGACGGACCAGTCGATCGCAGCGGCGATCCGGCTGCCGTCCGGCGACATCGCCGCCATCAAGGCGCCCGGCGACGGAATTGTCAAACACCGCGCACCGGTCTCCCTATCCCAGAATCGGATTTCGGTGGGGGCACCAAACAGACTGAAGAGCGTCACAATGGTCTTGCCGTCCGGCAACATCCCGACCAGGAAGCCCGGCTCGGCAAATGTGGCTTGGAGTTCCCCGGTCGCCACCTCCCACAACCTGGTGGACCCCCCGCTGCCGAGGATGGTCCGGCCGTCCGGTGAAAACGCCAGTCCACAGACCGTGCCGGGAAACGTGCGGATCGGAACTCCGGTGGCTACGTTCCACAGGACGATCTCGTCCGAGGTTTTCCCGCCGCTGGCGAGGATCGTGCCATCCGGCGAGAGGGCGAGGTCCCAGGGGGGCCGCGTATGTCCGCGCAGCATCATGCGCTCCCGGCCGGTCGCTGTGTCCCACAAACGGACCGTCCCGTCACTCCCAGTGGAGGCGAGCGTCTTTCCGCCATCGGCATACAAAAGGGACAGGACGGCATCGGTGTGCCCCTTGAGGTGCAGGCGGCCGTTGTTGCAGAGCCGCCAGAGATAGAACCACTCGAAGCCGCGCAGATCGTCCTCATCGGCCTTGGGCCGCTGGCCTTCCAGGAGTTCCAGGACGCGGGGCAACTCCTGGTTGTGCCAGGCCTGCACGGCCAGATTCAACTGAGACGCATACAGACGACGCTCCGCCAGCGCCGTCTGTTCCGTCGCGACCTGCGCCTGCTCCCTCGCGATCCGCTGCTGCCGCTTCGCCTCGGTGAAGTTAGTCTGCGCTTGCGTGAGCGCGGCCTGTTTCTCGCTCAGCACCTGTACCTTCTCCGCGAGTGCCTTGCCCTTCTCATTGCGCTCGCGCGTGATGAGCACGTTGCTGACTGCCAGGACGACGACAGACACCACGAGCGCGGCTGAGACCAGCGCTCCGGTCGCCAGCGCCGCCTTGTTCCGCCGGGCGAACTTCCTGAACCGGTACGCTGTCGAAGGCGGGCAGGCGGAGACCGGCTCGTCGGCCAGATACCGCAGGATGTCAGCGGCAACGCCGTTGGCGGTCTCATAGCGCCGCGTCCGGTCCTTCTCCAGGCACTTCATCACGATCCAGTCCAGCTCGCCCCGCACCAGCGTCGTGAGCTTCGTCGGCTCGGTGTGGCAGTTGGCGGCGATGGCGGGGAGCGTCTCGCTGCTGCTCAGCCGCGTACTCGGCCGGGGCGGCTCTTCTTCGCGAATGATTCGCAGCAGTTCGTCGAACGCCGCGGTGCGCAGCCGCCGCTTGTCGAAGGGGGTTTCGCCGGTGAGCAACTCATACAA
>CAZWGW010000886.1:0-3278 GCA_964633565.1 uncultured Planctomycetaceae bacterium | reverse complement strand
TGTGTCCATCCCCGGCTTGATGACCTTGAGCGCGACTTTGCGCTTCCCCGGCGCAGTCTGCTCGGCCATGAACACGACGCCGAACCCCCCTTCGCCGATCTGCTCCAGCAGCCTGTAGGGGCCGACGACGGTGCCGGGGGCTTCGGTGAGGGGCCGTTCAGCGACGGTCGGGGAATAAGCCGCACCGGCCGGAGACTCCAGAAAGCTCGCGCTCTCGTCGTAGGCGCGGAGCAGGGCGTCGATGCGCTGGATCATCGTCGCGTCGTCGCCGCAGACCTGGTTCAGGTAGGCCTGGCGCGCTTCGTGCGAGGCGATCCTCCGCGCGACCTCAAACACCGCCTGATCGTTGATGTGGCTGGCCGGCACGTTGGGACCTCCGGGCACGCGGTGCGCGCCCCTCTGAGAAACAGTGCAGAATCCGGGGCCAGTTTCCCCGATGGAAAATCGCAACTTTCGAAAGTAACACGTGATCGGCCCGCGCCGCCGTCAGTTTCCGATGTGAACGCGCAGCCACGATTTGGCGTAAGCCCAGTCTGTATCCGCAGTTGATTCCGAGATTCCGAGTGCTTCGGCGGCCTGCCGGAGCGTGAGGCCCGCGAAATAGCGGAGTTTCACCAGGTCCGCCTTCCGCGCATCGTGGATCGCCAGGTTGTCGAGAGCTTCATCCAGGGCAATCAGGTCGATGTTTCGCGCCGGGGCGACGGCCTGGTCTTCGGCGAGTTCGATCCGCTGAAGTCCTCCGCCCCGTTTAGCGGTCCGCTTCTGTTTGGCATTGTCGACCAGAATCCGCCGCATGGCTTCGGCCGCGGCGCCGAAGAAGTGTCCGCGGCTGTTCCAATGCCGGTCCTGCCGGTCGTCGACGAGCCGCAGCCAGGCTTCGTGGACCAATGCCGTGGCCTGCAGCGTCTGACCCGGCGATTCGTGGTTCAACCGTGCCGCGGCGAGCTTGCGAAGTTCGTCGTACACGAGCGGCAGCAACTGTTCCGCCGCCGACGGGTCGCCGGCCTCGATCTTCTGCAGGACCTGGGTCACGTCGTTCATGGCAACGATCAGGATACGCCAGCGTGGCATTTGCGACTACATTGGCTGGCCTCGGCCCGCCTCCCAACCGCACCCGCGTGTGCATTCACTGAATCGGAGCCACTTACGTGTTCGCTGGATGACTCGTATACTGCCGGCTGAACGATAATCGAGTCGCCGGGAGCAATTTCGATGAGCAGCACGGTGTTGGCGGGCAAGACGGCCCTGGTCACGGGGGGCGGCACGGGGATCGGGGCGGGCATCGCGCTCGCCCTGGCGCACGCGGGCTGCCGCGTCGCCATCGCCGGTCGACGGGAAGCGAAGCTCCGCGAGGTCGCGGCACGTGCCAATGTCAACGGCAGCGAGTCGATTCTACTGCGGTCTGCCGACGCCGCGGATCGCGCGGCGGCCAATGATCTCGTCGACTGGGCCACGGCCAAACTCGGCCGCGTCGACGTGCTCGTGAACAGCGCTGGGATCAACATCGCCAACCGCACCTTGGAGGCGCTCGACCCGGCCGACTGGGACAAGCTGCTGCAGATCAATGCAACCGGCGCGTACAACTGCATCCGCGCCGTGCTGCCGCAGATGCGCCAGCGACTCGACGGCCTGATCATCAACATCTCGTCGATCGCCGGCATCCGTGCGTCACTGCTGGGAGGCGTGGCGTACAGCGCGTCGAAATTCGCCATGTCCGCGCTGGGGATGTGCGTCGGCCTGGAAGAAAAGGACCACGGCATCCGCGTCACCAACGTCTACCCCGGCGAGGTCGAGACGCCGATTCTCGACCAGCGGCCGATCCCCGTGACGGCCGAACACCGGGCGCGGATCCTGCAGCCGGAGGACATCGCGTCGGTGATTGTTGCGATCGTTGCACTGCCGCCGCGGGCGCACGTCCCTGAAATTGTGATCAAGCCGACGACTCAGGCGTTTGCGTAGCCGAAGCAGGCCGGCATCACACCCATCATGTTAAGCGAGTTCTTGACGGGCGAACGGACGCTGCGCTCGGACGTGCTCGACCGCCTGGCGCAGGCGCTCGGGTATGAATTGAAGCCGTCAGCCTGAGTTTCCTGTGCGGCTCGTCACCCACGCAACCCGGAAGCCCCATCGATCGCTGCGGCTGTTGCGTGCGTGCGTGTAGCCCCAATAGTCCTGCCGGGGACCGGTGCGTTTCCCACGGATTTCACTCGTCTGCCAGGGCTCACCAAGCCAGCAGGTGATCATCGGGCTCCAGGGCTCCGACATCCGTCCGCCATAACCCGTGGCCGGCGACAGCACGAGTTCCGAGACGTTCCCCCACATGCCGTACAGCCCGTCGGGAGTACATAACTCGGGATGCAATTTGACCGGAGTCGTCGACTTTGACTCGTACGATCGCCAGTCGTCGCCCCACGGGTATTGTCGATCAACGCCGTATGCGGCAAAGAGCCACTCATCCTCGGTCGGGAGGCGGAATTGACCCGGTGTGGCGTAACGACTGTCCAGCCAGTGGCAGAAGTCCATCGCATCGCTGGTCGTCACGAATGCCACCGGGTGGTCACCGTGTCCGGCGGGATACCGACCATGCTTCCACAGAAGTGCGTCGTCTGCTGCATGAATGACCGGCAATGCAGTGCACCAGATTCCGAAATCCTGCCGACAGGCTGCTAGGAGCGCGGTGTCGTCCCGTGTTTGCCCAGTGTCTCTCAGGAACAGCGAGTACGCCCGGTTCGTCACTTCCGTGTCGCCAACGAATACGTCGGATTCTCCACCTGAGCCGCTGCTCATCGAGATGCGGCGAAACGCGAGTCCGAGATCCTGCAATTCCACCGAGTCAGCGGCGACGCGCAGGTCTGCCGGTGGGATGGATGGTGTTGCCGGGCCGTCGTCTGGATAGAGATTCGTGAGCGCGTGTAGCTCCGCGCCGCGCTGCATCACCTGCTCGAGAAGCTCGCCCGGCGTCGGCGGTTCTTGCGGAGCGGCTTGAGGGGATGGCTCGCAGCCGGACAGGGACAACACGGCAATCAGTAGAAGCGCACGGTGCATAGATATTGAAAATGCGTTCTCTGCCTACCTGACTGAACTATACGTCTCACCCCTCCGCGCGGCGGGCCGTTCGGTGGGCAACTCTTGTCTCAGCGGTCTGATCAGGGCGACTCTTCCGGCAATAATCCGTGTGCAGCGACCACTGGTTTTGCACGAGTTGCGTTTTTTCTATCCATGATGACCAGCGTCATCCCCCCCAGTATGGTCAAGTACGCCAGGACCAGCCGCAGTCT
>CAZWGW010000885.1:0-3278 GCA_964633565.1 uncultured Planctomycetaceae bacterium | reverse complement strand
GGCAGCCGCATCGTCCCGTTCGCGCGCCAGACGGACCGTAATCGGTTGCCCTTCGAAGCCGGTCGTCCGCAAAGTCACTTTGGCGACGGGGTGATCGTTCTCATACACGGCGGTGGGCGCATCAACGCCGGAGATCGCCAGGTCCTTCGGCCGCTGCTGGGACCCTACGAGCACCGGGTAGATTGGCACGCCGGCGCCGCGGAGACGGCTGAGGAGTTGCGTCGCGTCCGGTTGGGCGTTGTCGCGGCCGTCGGAAAAGACGACGATCCCCGCCAGCGGCGCCTCGTCGGCCGCAGCGAGACTCGGGCTGATCGTCGATGTCAGATCGGAGGCGTCAATCCGGAGCGTCTCCGGCGGCTGGGCGACCAGCCCGTCCAGTGTTTGCCGTTCCGCCTGCGCGGCGTGCCCGGCAAACACCGACAGTTCCAGCAGCGCAAGCCGGTCGATCCGGTCGGCCAGAGGCGGGTTGCCGGTCAGCAGCAACCGGCGTGCGATTTCCTTCCGGGGGAGGCGTTCAATCTCTCGAAACACTCCTTCGACGTTTTTCCGGCGATCCGCCGCTGTCCTGGCAGCCTGCTGTGGATCATGAATCTCACCGGCCGGGACCCATTCCGGCTCGCGGCCGTTCTCATAGTCTTCGATCCAGCGGTCCAGTCGTTCACTGGTGGCTTCGTTACCCAGCATGTCGAGCGCCCGTGCCAGGCGGAGCTTCTCCGCGGGGCTGGCATGTTTATCGGCCGTCTCCATGCTCTGTGAGACGTCCACGGCCACGACGACGCGGCCGGTCTTCTCGCGGTCGAAGCTCCAGGTCAATACCGGCTCGAGCAGCGTGGAAAACACCACCAGCACGGCCAGGATCCTGAGCGTCAGCAGCCCGAAGCCGAGCGGGCGTGACACCAGACGTCGTTCGTAGCGATAGAGCAGCGCGATGCAGACGATTGCGGCGGCGACGGCCAGCAGCAGGAACAGGAGCCAGCCTGTCGCTTCGGCGCCGTGCAGGACAAACTGGCGTTTGGGCATGGGTTGCGCGAATCAGTCGATTTACTACATTCTGGATGAGTATAGCGACTGGAAGGGTGCTGAGGACGTGTCGTCGGATTCCGTGCGCCTCAAGAAACCTCGAATTCATCTGGCGCGATGAGTTGTTGTCGGGGACCACGAACGTGTGTGATCCAGACGGTGTCGCGTTCGATGTAAAATACTGCCCGATAGCGCCTGCCGTGTCTGGTCTGAAAGAAGATATTGCGCAATTGTACCGCAACTCGGCCGTCTTCGGGTGCTTTGGGCGAGAGCAACGGATCTCGCTCGAGTTGGGCGACAGCGTTTTCGAACGCTTCGATCCATCGGGCTGCGCCTTCCGCCGACCGGTCCGCAATCCAGTCGCGGATTGCAATCAGGTTGACGCGCGCTTCATCCGAAAGCAGGACCCGGTAGCTCATGCGTCAGCGGGAATGGGCAAACCGCGGCCAAGTTCCTCGATCACGGTGCGCGCGGGAAGGACACGCCCCGCCTGTATGTCGGCAAGTCCTCGCTGAAGGGATTCGAGGCTTTCAAGGAGTTCGTCGTCGCTCGGTCGTTGTCTGCGCCACAACTCGACCAGTTCTTCAAGCGACATCGCTGCGCCACCATTCTTGAGTTGCTCAGCGGCGAATTGTTGAAACTGGGCCAGTTCTTCAATCGTCGCTGGCATCATCCAACTCCTTTTTCCCCGAATCGACCAATTCACGATAGCACGTTGCGGATGTGGAAGTCAAAAGGCCATTGCCGACATGACTGGCCAGCACTGTAAATGCGCCACCGAACCTTCGGGCCTGTCCAACCGTCTGTTCCGTCACCGCGGCTGGCGGAAGTGCTCGCCAGCCACGCACTTGTCAATTAGACTGAATACGTGCATTACCGCCGCCCGAAATGGGCGCGGGAAGGGAGGGTTTGCGCTCTGTTCGCGACCCGGGAGTATTGATGTGAATGGGCCAGACGCCAAGGAAACATTCGTGGCAAGTGTAACGAAGAAACCGACCAAGCAGCGCACGACGAACGGTGCGGAAATCCTGGTGGAAGCGTTGATCCGCCAGGGGGCCAGACACATTTTCGCCTATCCCGGCGGCGCCAGCATGCCGCTGCACCAGGCGCTCCGCAAGCACCGCGAAGCGATTCGCACGATCCTGCCCCGGCATGAGCAGGGCGGCGGCTTCGCGGCACAAGGGGTCTCCCGGAGTTCCGATGAAATCGGCGTGTGCATGGCGACGAGCGGACCGGGGGCGACGAACCTGGTCACGTCCATCGCCGATGCCAAGATGGACAGCATCCCCCTGATTGCCATCACCGGGCAGGTGCCGCAGAAGTTCATCGGGTCCGACGCATTTCAGGAGACGCCAATCGTCGCGATCTGCGAGCAGATCACGAAGCATCACTACCTCATCACGGCCAAAGACCCGGATTGCCCGGAGTCCGTCGCCGAGGCGCTGCGGAGCATTCCCCGGATCGTCAAGGAGGCATTCCACATCGCCCGCACCGGTCGGCCTGGCCCGGTGCTGATCGATTTCCCGAAGAACATCCAGTTGGCGACCATCGACGGCGAGATCGATTTCGATCCGCCAATGTACCTCCCCGGTTATCGGCCGGAGCGGCGCGTGGTCGCGGACGGACAGATCGCACAGGTGCTGGCGCAGATCAAACGCGCGAAACGCCCTATCCTGTACGTCGGCGGCGGAGTCATTTACTCCGGCGCGGCCGAAGACCTGACACGCTTTGCGAAACGGTCCGGCATCCCCGTGACGATGACGGTGATGGGACTGGGTGCGTTCCCGGGCGACGATCCGCAGTCGCTGCACATGCTGGGCATGCATGGCACCGTCTACGCGAATTATGCGATCAATGAGGCCGACCTGCTGCTCGCGCTCGGAGTGCGCTTCGATGACCGCGTCACGGGAAAACTGGCCGAATTCGCCAAGCACGGCATGATTGTCCACGTCGACATCGACCCGTCGGAACTGCACAAGAACAAGGAGGCGCATATCCCGGTCGTGGCGGACGTGAAGATGTTCCTGGAGAAACTCAACGCTGCGTTCACGGACGACGACGCACCGCAGATCGACGCCTGGTGGCGGCAGATCGAGGAGTGGCGGCAGCGTTACCCGCTCCGCTACAGCGACGACAGCGACGCGATCCGTCCTCAGCATGCCATCGAGCAACTCTGGCGGCTGACGCAGGGTCGCGATCCCTACGTGGCGGTGGGCGTCGGCCAGCCTTGCGGCGCGCCGCCGGCCTGGGCGTTGATC
>CAZWGW010000884.1:0-3280 GCA_964633565.1 uncultured Planctomycetaceae bacterium | reverse complement strand
ACTCCCGACCACACCGGCCGCACCTGCCACTCCGTCGTATCAAGCGGCTGCTCGGCCAAGATGTGCGTCACCCCCGCGCGCCGGAGCCACGCCAGTTGCGCCTCGACCTCACCCGGCTCCGGCGGATCGTGAATCGGAGGGATCGTCAAATGTGGATCGTAGTACTCCGCGGGTGATAGTCCGAGGTACGTCGGGGTCATGGCGAAGCCCGTGAGTGTCGGCAGGTTCTGGAACGTGCTGAGCATCCGCACGGGCTGCGGGTATTGAGCCAGTAGCTTCCGCACGGCGCTCCGGTCGCGGTGATTGAGCGGGGGATCGGAGATCAGGTCGGCGTACCACGCCGGTGCGCCCCTGTTGGTCTGGTTCCAGTAACAGCGGATGAACCACAAGTCGAACACCGTGACGCCGAATATGAGACAATAAGTGAGCCGCCGGCGGCGAGCGTTTCGCGGGCGGTTCATCCAGTGGTCGAGCGAGAACGCGGCCAGCAACGCGACGGAGAGCGTCGTCACCATGCCGTAGCGTCCTGGCCCGATGAAGAAACTGAAGCCAGGGAGGTGCCGCGCCACCGGCAGCAGCCAACCGGTTGTGTAGCCGAGCGCCGCCACCCCGAGCAGACCCCAGGCGAGGAGCGCGCGCGGTGTCTGCTCACGATGCCGGAATCGCGCGACCAATCCGCCCACGGCGAGGAGCAGCGGGACGAGTCCGAAGTAGAGCTGTGCCTCGACCTTGTTGGTGACGGACGGAATACTCAACGCCTTGATCGAATTCAGGGCATGGTTGGCGTCCACGTCCGGGGCGTACCACATCCACGGAGCAACGACCTGTGTGAGATACCAGGGGGGGATGTGCCCGTAGCCGGGGTCATGCTGGCCCCCGACCTCGGCCCGCTGACTGAGTTGCTTCAGTTCCCACGTCGGAATCAGTTGCACGGCCGCCAGTCCGAACCCCGCGCCGACTGCGGCCAGAAGCAACATCAGCGTCGGAAGCGGCCGGTGGCGGAGCGATTCGGCCGTCCGCTCACGGGCATACGCGAGACGCAGGACGGAGTAACCGGCGAGCGTCAGGATCGTGATGAAGGCGAGATTGTAGTGCCCGGCCAGCAATTGGAGGCCGATCCCCGCAGAGAGCGCCAACAGATACCCCTTCCGGGCAGTCTGGAGAAACGACTCGCAGCACCACAGCGCGAACGGGAAGTAGACGCCGCCGATGATGGCCCATTCCAGGCAGAGTCGCGCGGGGAACCAGGCGTACACAAACACGAGGCTGGCCAGCGCTGCGGCCGCCGCGCCGAGGCCGAGCCGCCGCGCGAGGAGCCACGTCGCAAGGAACGCCAGCGCGTAATGGGCGATCTGGCTGACGTTGTACGCCGTGTTGACCGGAAGCAGCCGGTACAGCAACAGATTGGGGGGATACAGCACACCGGTCTGGCTCTCGGCAATTACCGGATAGCCGTGTCCGACGAGCGGGTTCCAGAGCGGAATGCGGCCTGCGCGGAGTTCGTCGGCGTAGAACGATTTCTGAGGAAAGTAGTAGTCATAGGTGTCCCCCCCCACGAGCCCGCCGCCGCGCCACAGCGGGTGCCAGAACATTACCGTCATTCCGACGGCCACGGCGGGGACCATCAGCCGCGTCGTGATCGGCAGAATCTGCCGCTTGGGCACAGTTTCTGCATTTTGCCTGTTCTGCAAACTTCAGACTCCCCCCGACGGCCGCTCAATCGCATGCCAATTCAGACAAGTCCTTGCTGCCACGGCAGATCCCGTCACGGTGCGGCCGGTCACGCGATGTACGTCACTTGTAGACCAGTCCAACTGGTTTTGTAAATCCTGCAAATTGGCCCGGCTCCGCCGGGAACCCCGCTGTCACGGGAGGCCCGCCTCCCGCACCGCGATGAAGCGCTGACGGCGAACACGAGCACAACGGTTTTGGCACGGAGGCCAGATCATGTGGCGACGCAGCACACCGGCCCTCGGGACAGGGCCTTCGTCACCCTTGCGGTCCTCTGACGAACGATCCCGTCCCCTCTCTTCCAGCCGGAGCTGAACCATGTCCAGCGTCTCCTCGCTCGTCCTGTTGCTGGCGGCCCTCGGCGGCGCACCGCGCGGCGAAGTCATCGATTTCAGCGGGACGCGCTGTGTTCCGTGCCAGCAGATGAGCCCTATCGTCGCGCGGCTGGAGCGCGAAGGGCTGCCGATCCGCAAGGTCGACGTCGATCGTGAACCCGAACTGGCGGAACGGATGCGCGTGCGGAGCATCCCCACGTTCGTGCTGCTGATCGATGGCAAGGAGGCGCACCGCATCGTCGGCATGACGTCGGAGTCCGAGTTGCGGCGGCTCATCGCGCAAATCCCGGCGGAGCCTGCAGCCGCGCCGCCGTCCATCGCCGCGACGAAGCCGCCGGCCGGATCGAACCGTTCCGCGGTTCCTGTCACAGGCGATCAGGACTCCATGCCGCGAACGCCGCTCGAAGAACCGATCGGAACAGTGGCTGCCGAACAGAACAACGCGGCCGATCGTCGTGGTCTTCTCGATCTCCTGAGGCCGCGCGAACCCGAGCCGCAGCCGCTGGTCGCGCGCGGCAACGAGCCGGAAGCGTCCGTCCCCGTTGCCGGAGAGGGGCCGATGGCGGCCAGCGCCCGCCTGCACGTGACGATTGCCGGTCATATCAGCGTCGGCTCGGGGACCGTCGTCGACAGCCGGCCGGGCCGGACGCTGATTGTCACCTGTGGCCATATCTTCCGCGGCATGGACCAGACGTCCAAGGTCGACGTCGACCTGTTTGACGGAGGGACGCATCGGAAGTACGTCGGCACGGTCATCCGCTTTGACGAGAAGGCCGACGTGGGGCTGGTCGCCGTCCCGACGGACGCCGCCGTACCGTCCGTCGAAATCCTGCCTCCGACACTGGCCCCGCAGATGGGAGACCGCGTCGCCTGCATCGGCTGCAGCGGCGGGGCCGACCCCACGCGCGAGCAGCTCAGGATTACGGCCATCAACAAGTACACCGGACCCGATAACATCGAATGCACCGGCGTTCCGGTCCAGGGGCGCTCCGGAGGCGGGCTGTTCGACGCCGACGGCCGGTTGATCGGCATCTGCATTGCGGCGGACCAGGAAGCGCAGCGCGGGCTGTACGCCCACGCGTATGCCGTCCACGAGTTGCTGGACCAGTGCAACCTGGCACACGTCTACCAGCCGCGAACTGTGGCCGATCCAGACCTGGCGTTTGCCCGCAACGAACCCGCCGCCGCCGAGGCGCCCCTCGCCGATCCGGATT
>CAZWGW010000883.1:0-3288 GCA_964633565.1 uncultured Planctomycetaceae bacterium | reverse complement strand
GTACGCTTCGTATGCGTCATCGACGTTCTCGATGCGGAGCGTTACGTCCTTGCCGACCCAGCCGCCGGGGAGCGTCACGAGGCAGCGGTACCAGGCGAAGCCGTCGTAGTTGTCGAGCGCGCCGGCGGTGTGCTCGTCCCAGGTGCCTGGGACGGGGAGGATGTGCCAGGCTGCAGCATAATCGGTGTTGGCCTCGGCCTCCTGCGGATAGCCGACTTTGGCGCACAGAAGCTGGCAGACTACAACGGTAAACGCGATGGAACAGGGGAATCGGATCATGGTGAAACGGCGGACGACTCGGTGGGAGGAAGTTTCACGTCGACATTCGCAGAATAGCCGTGCCAGTCATGAAAGGCCACTGCATCGGTAACGACTGATGCGATGATTGACGCGAACGGTACACCTGCCTCATACTGACGTCGCAGGCGTACAGTTGTCCGATCAACGCGGGGAGGCGCCGATGAGCAGCGGTCAGGAATTCTCCAAGATTCAGACAGCCGGCATGTTCGTGTTCATGATCCTGTGCGGCTTCCCCGCACTGGAGATGAACGGCTTCGGTCTCGGCCTGAACATCACATTGCCGACGGCGCTGATCTGCGCGTTCATCGGCGGCGCCGTCGGCGGCGCGATGATCTGCCCGCGTCCGATGGCCGCAGGCTTCTTCGGCGGATTGATCGCCGGCCCGGTCGGACTGCTCACGCTCTACCTCTACACGCAGCACCGTAACCAGGTATGGAACGTGGAACTGGTCCTCGTGCAGGGGCTGGGGTGCCTGCCGGGGATCGGCGTGGGGTTGCTGTTGAAGAAGATCCTGGGGAGCGAGGATGCCGTGGCGGACCCGTTTGCTGAGGTCGATGAGGCATAGGCGGCATGGCGACTCACGCAGGCGGGCTTCCCCAGCATCGCAAAGAGGCTGCGCACTGCTATGATCGCGTCCGACGCGGCGCTCGCCACGAAAATCCCTTGCAGCGATCAAGGAGTTCACCATGCCCGCCATGCGCGCCGTACAGGTTTCCCGTCCCGGTGGTCCACTGGAACTGGTCGAACGCCCCATTCCGGAACCCGGTCCAGGTCACGTCCGGATCAGGGTGCATGCCTGCGGGATCTGCCACAGCGATGCCCTCACAAAGGATGGAGTGTGGCCCGGGATCGAGTTCCCGCGTGTTCCGGGACACGAGGTGATCGGCGTCATTGATGCGTTGGGCGCCGGCGTACCGTCCCGTTGGACCGCCGGCCAGAAGGTCGGCGTCGGGTGGCACGCGTGGCACTGTGGATATTGCAATCCCTGCCGCCGCAGCGATTACTTCGCCTGTGAGACCGGGATCCGGGTCACGGGCATCTCATTCGACGGCGGGTACGCCGATTACATGATCGCGCCGGCAACGGCACTGGCGCTCATGCCGGCGGAAGTCACGCCGGCACAAGCTGCGCCGCTCCTGTGCGCCGGGTTGACGACCTTCAACGCGCTCCGGAACAGCGGCGCGAAGCCGGGGGACATTGTCGCCGTGCTGGGGATCGGCGGGCTGGGGCACCTGGGAGTTCAATACGCGGCGAAAATGGGCTTTCGCACTGTCGCCATCGCGCGCGGAAAGGACAAGGAGAGTCTCGCGCGAGAACTCGGCGCGACGCATTACATTGACAGCCAGTCGGCCGATCCTGCTGCCGAGTTGACGAAGCTGGGCGGCGCGACCGCTGTGATTGCCACGGTGACGAACGGTCCGGCCATGGCCGCCACGCTGGGCGGGCTGGCGCCGCGCGGGCGATTGATGGTACTGGGCGCTGCCTTCGAATCGATTGAGGCGAGTCCACTGCTCCTGATCATGGGGCGCCGTGCGATCGAAGGGTGGTATTCGGGGACGTCGATCGACGCTGAAGAGACACTCAACTTCAGCGCGCAAACGGACGTCCGGTCGATGAACGAGGTTTATCCGCTGGAACGAGCGGCGGAAGCCTACGATCGCATGATGAGCGGCAAGGCGCGGTTTCGAGTCGTCCTGACGATGGCTTCATAAGGTGCAGCGTGTGGCTGGGGTCGGACTGCGATAACGACGCGCCGAATACTCGCTTGACACTTTCCGCAGTCCGCCCCCAGCGCGGTCGAGGCCTGACTTGCCTGGGGGCGATCTGCCGGGGACGTCGAGCCGACAACCGTAGTCATGGCGCGGCAGATCGACCCCAGCCACTCGCCACTATCTCTGGATCCGCGCCGACCCCCCCTTCGCGAACGCCTGCACCTGTTCCAGCGTGGCCATCGTCGTATCGCCGGGGAACGTGGTCAGCAGCGCGCCGTGCGCCCAGCCGAGACGGACTGATTCCTCGGGCGTAAGCCCCGTCAGCATGCCATAGATCAGGCCTGCCGCGAAGCCGTCGCCGCCGCCGACCCGGTCGAGGACGTCCAGTTCGCACGTTGGCGCGACGTGGGTCTGCCCCTCAATCCATGCGACTGCTCCCCAACTGTGCCGGTTGGTGGTGTGCACTTCGCGCAGCGTCGTGGCGACGACCTTGACTTGCGGGTGCTGCTTCACCACGGCGTCGATCATGCCGAAGAACGTGGTCGGGTCGAGCTTTGATTTCGACTCCACGTCCGGGCCGCGGACTCCCAGCCCTTTCTGCAGGTCCTCTTCGTTGCCGACGATCACGTCGACGTTGGCCACGATCCGCCGCAGCGTCTCCTGGGCGCGCGACAGGCCGCCGAAGATCTCCCACAGCTTGGCGCGGAAGTTCAGGTCGAACGACACAACCGCGCCTGCTTTTTTGGCGGCCTGCATCCCTTCAATGATGACTTCGGGCGTCGTCGCCGACAGCGCGGCAAAGATCCCGCCGGAATGAAACCAGCGGATGCCCCCGGAAAAGATCTCCGACCAGTGGAAGTCGCCCGGTTTGAGCCGCGCGGCCGCTTCGTTGGACCGGTTGTAGAACACGACCGGCGCGCGGACGCCATGGCCGCGGTCGCTGTAGACCGTCGCCATGTTGGGGCCGGTCGCGCCGTCGTGCGCGAACCGCTTGTAGTAAGGCGTGACCCCCATCGCGCGGACCCGTTCGGCGATCAGGTCGCCGATCGGATAATCGACCATCGCCGTCGCGACGCCGGTCCGCATCCGGAAACAGTCGGCCAGGTTGGCAGCGACGTTGAACTCGCCGCCGCTGACGTGAATCTGGCATTCCGTCGCCTTGCGGAACGGGATGACGCCGGGGTCGAGGCGATGGACGAGGGCACCAAGGGAGAGGAAGTCGAGATTGCCGCGGGGGGGAATGTTCATCGGGACCACCTCCCCTTCATGAATTCCA
>CAZWGW010000882.1:0-3297 GCA_964633565.1 uncultured Planctomycetaceae bacterium | reverse complement strand
CTGATGATTTGAGATTTCACAACGGCCGCCATTCATCGCGGTTCAAAAAGAACGACAGGACGATAATCGACAGGAAGATTCCCTGATGCCATAACGGCGGTCAATCGGTTTCAGCCGGTTCGGGCGGTGTTGATTCCGGGGATTCTGCACTGTCTGCACCCTTCGCAGCAAACTCCCCCGCGTCGTACTTCCGCCAGAATTCCTCCGGCGACAGCACCGTGTTCGGGTCCTCAAACTGCACGTCCAGTTGGCGCAGCGACGGCATCCGGCGGATCACATCGATCCCCTCGGTGATTCTGTCCGGCGAAAAGATCAGCCGGGTCAGCGGCAGCCCTTCCAGTGGGCGCAGGTCCGTCACCTGCGATCCGGCAATGTTGAGCCGCTGCAGTCCGATCTTCCCTGCCAGCGGCAGCAGGCTGGCGACAGGAGTGTTCTGCACGTCGAGGCTCGAAATTTCGAC
Organism: uncultured Planctomycetaceae bacterium; assembly: GCA_964633565.1. Taxonomy (GTDB): domain Bacteria; phylum Planctomycetota; class Planctomycetia; order Planctomycetales; family Planctomycetaceae; genus CAZWGW01. The sequence continues at coordinate 2,837 of CAZWGW010000882.1, read as the reverse complement.
GTTCCGCAGCGGAGACAGGTCCGCGACCTTCGTGCCGCGCAGCCACAGAATACCCAGCGACGGCATCGTCCGGCAGACGTCGATCGATTCAATCGGCGTGTTCATCAGGCTGAGTTCGTCGAACGACATGCCGGCCAGCGGCGAAATGTCGGAAACCGGGCAGTCCTTGAGCCACAGCTTGCTGAGCGTCAGCCCGGACAGCGGCGAAATGTCCGTCACCGGCGCCCCTTCCAGAAAGAGCTCCAGCAACTGCATGCCGGCCAGCGGAGAAAGGTCGGTCACCTCTGTCCGAGTGACGTCGAGCATGACCAGCGGCATCCCTTTCAGCGGAGTCAGGTCCGTCACGTCCGTGTCGGTCGCCACCAGCGCGTCCAGCGGTACTCCGACCAGCGGCGACAGGCTGATCACGGCGCTGTCGCGGATGTCGAGGACCTTGAGCGGCATTCCGGTCAGCGGAGTGAGATCGCTGACTTTCGTTTCGGCCAATGACAGACTCTTCAGCTTCATTCCCGTCAGCGGTTTGATGTCGGAGACATCCGTCCCGGCGAGTTCCAGCGCCTCGAGCGGCATGCCGGTCAGGGGCGTCAGATCGGAAATCCGGTTCAGAGACAGGTCGAGGAGTTTGAGCGGTACCCCGGCAAGGGGCCCCAGATCCGTGACGCCCGATTCCTGGAGATTCGCCTCCACGATCTCGCCGCCGACCTTCTTGAAGTACGCCGAGTCATTCACACCGAGTTTCCGCCGCAACTCGGACACGAGGACGGGACGCGGCTCATCGGATCGGCTTTCGCGGCTCGCGGTGACGACCGGCGGGTCGTTCGAGGTGGCGTCTTGCGCCGCCTGTTGATTGCAGCCCGGGCCGATTGTCGCAATCAGCAACAGGCACAGGGGTGTTCTCGGCGGCAACACGTTGAGATCTCCGGAATCAGGAGCGTCGGCTCGGATCAGCGCCAGATACCATATTTGTCTGTGGCGTGCCATTCCCGGGGAACGACGGTCGCCCGACCGCCAGTTGATGTTGACAGTCACGGCCGTTTCCCGGTACACGGCCGATACACGCGGGGTTCGGGGGCTTCTGTGGCGATGCCCTCTGCACTTCTGTGCCGCAGGCCGGTCCCGGCAGACCCGGAGAATCCAGATTCGTTGACCAAGGAGAATCGCGTCATGTCCAGGTTGACTGTTATGGCGTTGGTTTTGTTCGTCGCGGCGGAGGCCCTGGCGGCCGAACCAAAGTCGGCCACGCTGCAGGCCGGCGCGGAGGTCGAGGCGTTTTATGTCAAGGACGTGACCGGCCCGGCCGCGGGGACCGAATTGTGTTACCGCTGCCGCTACGGCAACCGTCCGGTGATCAGCATCTTCACGCGGAAGCTGACGGAGCAGGTGGCGAGCCTCGCCAAAGAGGTCGATGCGACCGTCGGCCAGCATGCGGACAAGAACCTGGCGGGCTTCGTCGTGCTGCTGACGGACGATCCGCCGGCCCAGGAAGAGGGGCTGAAAAAGCTGGCCAAAGACAACGGCATCAGGAACCTGCCGCTGACGACGTTCAATGACGTGGGCGGTCCGCGCAACTACAAGCTCACGAAGGACGCCGACGTGACCGTCATGATGTGGGTCGACGGCAAACTGCAGGTGAATGAGGCGCTGAAGTCCGGCGAGTTGTCGAAGGAGAAGATTGCGGCGCTGGTGAAGAACTCGGAGAAGATCATCAACTGACAACCGCTGCGTCGCGATTCCCGGTGCGCAGATGCACAGCACGAACGGCCCGGCCGTTCGTGCTGTTGTTCATTTCACTTCGTCACTTCTCCGCCACCTCCTCCACCGCACGCTCCCAGTTGCGGAACTCAAAGCTCTCCCGATAGCGCGTGTATCCCTGTCCCGGGCCGACGATCAGCGGGTCGATTCCCGTCTTGCGGCGGAACGGGTGTACGGCCGACGCCGGATCGAACTCGAAGTCTTCGCCGCGCACGCTGTGCGTAAACGCGTCCGGCCGCGGTTTGCCGAGGAAGATGATCGGCCGTTTCGTTCCGTTCTGGTCCGTGTCGCCCCAGAAGCTGTTCCACGTCTTCTCGTCCTTGACCTTCGCATTGGCCGTCCCGGCGTTCCCGATCCAGCGGGCGACTTCGTACAGGTTGTCCTGGCCGGTCCAGGTCAGCCCCTCGTGGCCGGTGGCGGAACGCAGCATGTCGGACCCCATCCAGTCCGCCTTGAAGGCGCAGCCCATGCTGGTGATCTGGACCGGGTTCGTCAGCTTCGAAAAGTTGAAGACCTCGCGCGCCTGCACGACGCTGCGCTGCAGGTCCAGCGTCAGGTCCGGCGCTTCCCCCGGGGGACCATTGAATACATTGAACCCGTTTCTGCTGAACAGCACGGTGTTCTCGAACCGCAGATTCTGCCGGCCCGTGCTCAGGACTTCGACCGCGCCGCGTCCGCCCACGAGCAGGCAGTTCCGCAACACGGCCTCGCCCGGTTGCGCCATCACAACCCCGGCCATCCCGGGAGATTTGCGGCTGGATTCCGAAATCATGCAGTTGAGGAGCCGCAGGTTTCCGCCGTTCAGCAGGATCCCGGCAAACGAACCGGCCGCCGGGATGTCCGGCGGGTCCATCTGCAGGTCGAGCCCTTCGACGGTCAACGTCCCCTGGTTGACGCGGAGCAGAAAGCGGACGTTCGGGTCGCTTTCCGGGCGGTGCAGGCGCCCTGTCTCGTCGTAGCCGGCCGTGTACCGGAAGGACGGCGTGTAACCGGGTCCGGCTTCGATCGTCAGGTCCTTGTCGATCGTGAGATGCGGCAGGTCAAACGGGCCGCTGCCGTTCACGCGGATCACGTCGCCGGCCTCA
>CAZWGW010000881.1:0-3298 GCA_964633565.1 uncultured Planctomycetaceae bacterium | reverse complement strand
CGCCGATCCGGCGCGCGCATCGCTCTGGTGAGGACCCCGTGGGCGAAATCATGAGCGACGGCGCTGCCGAACCCCCCCCGCTCCCGACGCAAGGCTTAACTTCCCCGGCGCCCTCGGTCGTGTCGCCCGGTGCGCCGTCGACTGGAACACCGCCGACGACCGTCCTGGGCCTGACCCGCGGCGACGCGTACTTCGCGCTGGTTGTGGGAGCGGTCATCCTGGCCCTCACGCTCATCCACTGGCTCCGCCTCACGCTGCGCGGCGCGCCCCCCGTCGAGATTGACCGCCTCCCCGCCAGCGCCTATGAGTTTCAGGTGGACATCAACCACGCCACCTGGGTCGAGTGGATGCAACTGGAGGGGATCGGCGAAATCACCGCCCGCCGCATCGTCGCCGACCGCGAACAGCGAGGCCCGTTCGCCGGAGTCAACGACCTGGACCGTGTCCCCGGCATTGGCCCGAAGACGCTCGCGGCAATGCGCCCGTTCCTGCGTTGCAGCGACTGCGATCCGCCTGTTGAGAGACCGCCGTGAGCGAACCGCGCCAGAACCTCGCCGAGAAATTCATCGCCGCCTACCACCACGGCGCGTTCGCCTTTCTGCACGCCATCAAGATGGAACCGCTCGGCATCGGTCCCGGAACCGGCAGCCTGCGGATAGTGCTCGATGAGAGCCACCTCCGCGTCGGCGCGATCATGCACGGCGGCGTCGCTTCCGCGCTGCTCGACACCGCCCTCGGCCTCGCCGCGGCAACGAAGGCGCCCAGACAGCACGACGTCGTCACGGCGCAGTTCAGCATCAACTACATCCGCGCGGCTCGCGTCGGGGATGAACTGATCGGCACGGGCACCGTGCTGCACTCCGGACGCCGCACCTGCGTGGCCCAGGCTGAAATCCGCCTGCGCGACGGGACACTTGTCGCAACCGGCGCCGGCACACTGCTCTACGTCCCCATGCCGCTCGACGACGCCGACCTGCTCGACGCGCTGGGACGCTGACCCGCGATCGCCGCTCAGAACTCCATCCGCTCCAGGCCGTCCATCAGGTCGTCCAGCGCGTCGCGCTCCTTTGGCCCCTTGTCGGTTTGCCGTTTCGGAATCCCGACGGCCATCCCGACCGCTTCGCGGCCGTCCTTGAGGAGTTCCGCGTCCCGCTCCTGCACCGCCACTTCCAGGGCGTCCTTGCCGTCACCGCCGAAGAGCTTCGACAGGTCGATCTTCAGTCCGGCAATCTCCCCCTCCGCGCCGGCGATCGCCGCCGACTTGTGCTGCGGGAAGATGATCGCATTCTCCGGGCAGACGCGGCTGCAGGCCGGGCACCCCTTTTTGCAGTTGTCCTGCGACTCCACCAGGATCCGCGACAGCGAATCCAGCCCGTACACGCCGAACAGGCAGAAATCGATGCACTCCATGCAGTTCGTGCACTTGCTGTAGTCGATGACCGGATACCACCGGCGCTTCACGGGCTCGTCGATCACAGCCGGCGCGGCAGCCGCGCCGTTGTTCGCCGCCGGTGTGGCGGCTGGCGGAACAGTTGACCCGTTCCCGTTGATCACGGCCTTTGGCGGCATCGCGGGCGAATCTGTCGGCGTCACCACCACCGCCGGACCGCCCACCCATCCCACCAGTTGCACGGTCTGCTGCGAATTCTCCCGGGCGATGCGCCGAACTTCCTCCACGAACGGCTCCGCCTTCGCCCGCGCGCGGAAGTCGATGCAGTACAGTTTGCGGTTCGGCACGTCGACGGACCCGATTCCGTTCCGCGCCTCAGGCTCGTCCGATCCGTCCTCCTCATCCTCCGTCGTCAGCAGTGACACCCCCTCGTGGCCCCGGACCCCTTGCCGATCCAGTGTCCAGCGGATCGCTCGCGGATACAGCCAGCCCAGCACGATCATAGGACCCGTCACCGACCGCAGAAACAGGAGCCCCGTGTGGTCGGCGTGCATGTCGTACAGGTTCGGGACGATCGACACGTCGACTCCCGGCTCCATGATCAGCCGTGCCGCCAGGTCCTCTTCGAGCTGCCGCATCGCCGGGTTTTTCCCCTGCGACTGCGAGATCACGACGGTGATTTTTTTCGCGGCCATGGTGCGCGTCGCCGGTTTCAGCCCGTCAGTTGAGTTGTCCCTTGATCATCCGCTGCGTGTCGTCCCACACCGATTCCAGCAGGGAGACGTACTCCGGCGCCGTCAGCAGCTTTGCCTCCGTGGCAAAACGGTAAAGCCACCCCGCGCCATAGCCGTCCGTGTTGATCGCCGACGGGTCGCTCAACAATTCCTCATTAAACTCCCGCACCATGCCTTCGGCCGGAGCGTACAGGCTGGAGACGGCTTTCGAACTCTCGATCTGTCCGATTTCCTGTTTCTTCCGCACCGCCGTGTGCGCGTCGATCTCCCAGTCCAGGAAATAGACGTCCTGCAACAGCCGCACCGAATACGCTGTAAATCCTACCCGGTATCCGTCGGATGTCGGTGCGAGCCACAAATGGTTTTCGGCGTACAGCCGGTCCGAGGGGATTCGCGCCTCGAACCTGCCCATCATGAACACCAGGTCCTCAGGCATCGGCAGGCTTCACATTCCTCCCCGGTGGCTGGCGCAACGCTTCTTTGAACACGTCTCAGCCGCGCGCGGACCGGCTCGTGATAGTAGAGACGTTGCCCCGGCCCGTTGCAAGGCTCCCCCCTGTCGCCGCCTCGGGAGAATCCTCTTGGGGATTCCGCCGGCCCTCCCTAGAATTCCCCGCCCCGCGGGCTGTGATCACTTCGCCGCCGCTTAACTGTTCGACGGGCCGGGAGGCTGCTGATGGCCACCACGTTACGCGAGCCGACTTATTCAGAAGACTCGGCCGCTCCAGATCCGCCACGACGGCGCTGGCTGGGCCGAATTCCCCTTCTGGTCGGGCTGCTGTCGATCCTCATCTGGCTGCTGCCGGCCCTCATCGCCACGACGCCGCTGCGCAATCTCGTCCTCAACCTGGCGCAGCCCTCCCTCCCGCCGGGCACGACGGTCGGCTCCGCAACCCTCTCCTGGACCGGTCCAGTCCAGTTGCGCGATGTCCGCGTCGCCGACGAATCCGGTCGCGAAATGCTCCGCGTCGAAAGCATCGAGTCGGAACAGACCCTCTGGCAGTTGGCCACCGAAAGTCTCACGAAAGGCTTGTTCCACGTGGTCCGCCCGCGGCTGACGTTGACGATCCGTGACCGCAGCCGATCGATCGAACCGGCCATCTCCCGCTTCCTGCATAGACGTCCCCGGTCCGGAAAGGGCTTCTCCGTCGACCTGTCCGGCGGCGAAGTGGTG
>CAZWGW010000880.1:0-3299 GCA_964633565.1 uncultured Planctomycetaceae bacterium | reverse complement strand
TGTCGTCCACAACGAAGCGCGAGTCGTCCGTACCAACCAGCAGCATGATCGGACAGCGTCGCTCGAGTGCAACGCCCGTCAGCTCTCGCGGCGGAGGTCCGGAGTGTGCCACGACGGCGGCGATGTGAGTCGGCCGGGCCCGCATCAGCCACTGTGCAAAGCTCGCTCCGTTCGACATCCCCAGGACATAAACTCGCCGTGGATCGATCGGATACTGCTGCGTCAGTCGGCTCAGTAACTCGTCGAAGAACTGCACGTCGCGGTTTTCGGGCGGGTTCGCGTCGGCGCCGCGTGTCGCCCAGGTCCCGTGCGACATTTCGGGCATCGCGATCAGTACGTGGTGCCGGGACGCCAATTGTTCCAGGCGGGCGTATTCGGCCATCGCGGCGGCCGATTCTCCCATCCCGTGGAATGCAACAACCAGCGGAGCTCGTCCCCCCTGGTGGTACTGCGGTCTGATCAGTCGGTACGTCCGCTTCTCTCCACCGACCTCGATTGTCTCCTGCTCGTGGACGTATATCGCGATACTCGCGGACGAACCATCCCACATGTGGAGCATCGCCACGACGCCGGCTGCCACAATGGCGATGATGCCGACCGCGGCGAACATGAAAACCCGGCGACGGTTCACAGCGACTTCAGGTACTCCAGCACGGCCCGTTTCTCTTCTTCCGTCAGTACGTCCGGAAAGCGGTGTCCGACTGCGCTCTTTCCCCTGATCGCCGTGTCGAAATACCGCCGGCGTTCAGCCGCGGTGGACGCCGACTCAGGCACCTGCGGCAACTCCGTCACCTCCAGGCCGACGCGTTCCTGATCGTAGCCGTCTTCGGTGCGGAGCCAAACGGCGGGACGCCGGTCCGGATGCAGCACGTGCCAGAGCGTCGGCACGGAACCGTTGTGGAAATACGGCGCGCTGGCCCACACGCCGTCCAGCGGCGGCGCGACGTAACCCCCCGGCTCGAGCCGGACTTCGTCCGCGCCGAAGTGGCTCATCCAGCCGACTTTCATCCAGCGGCGATGGGCGGGGGTCAGGGCATCGAGGCGGACGCGGTCCGTTCCAATGACGTCGATCGGCACGGTCACTTCGGGATACGTCTCCTCCGCGCCGTACGTGCCATGGCACTCCGCGCAGTGCGCCGCGAACACTCCTGCGCCCCGATCGGCGAGTGGCGAATCGATGTTCCAGGGGTACTTCGGCGGCTCCACTGATTCGATCCACGCCAGCACGTCCCGGTAGTCGTCCTCCCAGCTCAGGATCGTCTCGCGGTCGTTCCCGGGGATCAGCATGAACTGCAGCAGCGGCCGCGGGCCCTTCTGCACAAAGCCGTCGATGTACAGCCGCGACTTCTTCTTCACGTTCCAGAACGGCGGCGCGTCCATGTCGTGATGGACGAGTTCCGGGATCGGCAGCGACGTGTCGACCGACATGTCCGGGTTGCGCAGCGAGCCGAGCACGATGCCGAACACGACGGAGTTCGTCGTGCCGTTCGTCGTCGAGAGCGGCAGCGTCAGCGAGGCCCTGTCGAGGTGGGCGAATGTGCGCAATCGCAGCAGTTTCACGGCGCGGACGTCCTCGGTCAGCGTCTGCAGCGCGGTGTGCGAATTCGGCAAGCCGGGGATCGTCCTCCCGGCCAACTTACCGCCGTGGCAGGCGAGGCAGTTCATCACCCACCCCTCGCCCTCGATCGGGACATACCCCAGCGCCGGCCCGGTCCCCGTCGACTCCGGCGGCTCGACCAGGCCGTATCGCGAAAACGTCATCCGGCGACGCTCTGTCGGCGTCGCCTCCCGCGCCTGCGAGCGCAATGACTCGGGCCAGACGCTCCACAGCATGTCGAACGTTGTCTGGTCGAAGTCGGGCGGCAGATAGGGCTTGTGCCGGAGCAGCCAGTAGCCGCGTTCCGCCGGCGAGAGGGACGCCGGAATGCCGCCCGGCTGGTCGTTTCTGCGGTCCCGGTCTCCTGCGTCTGATTGTCGAAGCGAACCAAGCCACGACACCGCCAGGACAACAGTATGGGTGCCTATGTTTCGCAGATGCTGGCGGTGCGTCCGCAGGACACGAGTCTCCATTGCGTGCTGTCTCCCGGAATGCGTTTACGATATCAACCGCAGGAGAATTGTGTTATTCACGCTCGGTCGCGCCGTCGGTCCCTGGCCTCGTTCCATTCCCATTGATGTCCGCCAACCCGCCGCTGCCCGTCCTGGACTCCTGCGACGGCTGCGGCGCCTGCTGCTTCGAGCAGGGGGCGCCGCCGGATTACGTCGCCCTGCGCCTCAATCCACAGTTTGCCCTCGATCCGAGTTTTGCGGAGGATGCCGCGCGGCTGGCGGTGCTGCCGGCCGATGCGGCTCGAGCGCTCGATGACTATCTGCGTGCGATCGACGCAGCCTGCGCGCCGCGGAATGGCGTCTGTGTGTGGTTCGATCACGACACGCGCCGCTGCCGGCATTACGACTTCCGCCCGTCGACCTGCCGCGTATTCGAGTTGAACGGCGCGGGGTGTCACATCTACCGGCGGCGGCACGGGGTTCCAACTCCCTGTTCAAATTCCGCGCACATTTCGCCACAATGCGGGCCGGTCCCGGCGTTCCAGGGCGAAGCATCGTTGGCGACCGGGTAACTCGCGGGTGTCGTCCCTTCACCCCTGCAGAGTCTGGACATGTCACAATCGATTGGTCTCGCAGTTGCATTCGCCCTCACGTTCGTGTCGTTGACCAGCGCGGCGGATGACAACTGGCCGCAGTTTCGTGGTCCGGGTGCGCGGGGGGTCAGCGAGAATCCCGACGTTCCCCACACCTGGTCGGCGACGGCTAATGTCGCCTGGATCGCTTCCATACCGGGACACGGCTGGTCCTCGCCAATCGTGTGGGGGAATCGCGTCTTCGTCACCACGGTCGTCAGTTCCGGAACCGTGGAGGAAGCAAAGAAGGGCCTCTACTTCGGGGGCGACCGCGCCAACGTGCCGCAGTATGAGCACGTGTGGCTCGTCCGCTGCATCGACCTGGGAAGCGGGGAGACCATCTGGGAGAAGGAAGTACACCGCGGTCCCCCGAAGACGCCGCTGCACATCAAGAACACGTACGCCTCCGAGACACCGGTAATGGACGGCGAGCGGGTCTACGCCTATTTCGGCAACGTCGGCCTGTTCTGTTTCGACCTGGAGGGCACTCTCCAGTGGCAGCGCGACTGGCCCGTCCGGCGGATGCGCGCCAACTGGGGGACGGCCGCTTCCCCCGCACTGCACGGCGACCGGCTGTACATCATCCTCGAGGGGCGCGTGCGCATCTCGCGGGACGTG
>CAZWGW010000879.1:0-3301 GCA_964633565.1 uncultured Planctomycetaceae bacterium | reverse complement strand
AGTTGTCGGCCGGATCGGACGAACCACTGCCCGAGCCAGTCCCGCTCCCGGAGCCGCTGCCGCTGGCACTTCCGGAGCCTGAACCACTCGCGCTGCCGCTCCCCTCGATCGGCGTCGCCACCGTCGTCAGGTTCGCCGTGTCGTGCGCCGTCTGGCTCACGTGCCCGCTCACGTGTCATCGGGCACTCAAAAGGGTTCTCCCGCAATCTTGGTGAAGTGGTGCCATTTCTTGTGGCGGAAGGGTTTCCGGCAAAAGCAGTTGCACCACCCGCGACCATGCGGCATGCGATATTGAGAACAATCGCGTGCAATCCATTTGCTCTGCGAAGGTTGCGCTCGTCCGACGTCACCAACTTTGCGGGAGAACCCTCAAAAGCAGCCAGTCGGGGGCGGATCAAAAGCAGCCATTTTGAGAGGGAAGGGGTTCGTCACAGTAGGTTTGTCCGCCGCACATGCCGTGCGGCGGGAGGACCTGCATGGCGAACCGACTCAAGATGGCGTAGATTCAGGCGATTCTGGAGTTACATCAGCAAGGCTGGTCCCAGCGGGGGATCGCCAGCACGCTGCAGATTGACCGCGGCACCGTCTCACGGTACGTGCGGCGGGCGGCAAATGCCGCCATTCCGCCCGCCGGGGTTGACGCCCCGGGGGCCGTTCCAAATACGGCCATTCCGCCCGCCGGCTCAGAGGCGGAAGAACTGCCCACCCTCGGTGGTGCGGGCGTGTCGCGACCGGGCGGTCCCGGCCGGCGGAGCCGTTGTGAGCCGTACCGCCCGATCATTCGGACCAAGCTCGACCAGCACCTGAGCGCCCAGCGGATCTACCAGGACCTGGTGACCGAGCACGGGGACACGGGAAGCTACGACAGCGTGAAGCGATTCGTCCGGCGGCTGACGGCCGGCGCGCCGCTTCCCATGCGCCGGGTCGAGTGTCCGCCCGGGACGGAAGCTCAGGTGGACTTCGGCACGGGCGCCCCCGTGATCACGCCGGAGGGGCGGCGGCGGAAGGCGTACGTGTTCCGCGTCGTCCTCAGCCACAGCCGCAAGGCCTACAGCGAGGCCACGCATCGGCAGACTACGGAGGACTTCCTCCGTTGTCTGGAGAACGCCTTCCAGCACTTCGGCGGCGTGCCGCAGACGGTGGTCATCGACAACCTGAAGGCGGCGGTGCAGCAGCCCGACTGGTTCGATCCCGAACTGAACCCCAAGCTCGCCTCGTTCTGCCGACACTACGGAACAGTGATCCTGCCGACGAAGCCGTACGTGGCCCGGCACAAGGGGAAGATCGAGCGGGGCATCGGCTACGTCAAGGGGAACGCGCTCAAGGGCCGGACCTTCCCCAGCCTGGAGGAACAGAACCGGCATCTCGCGGTCTGGGAGGGCGCCGTCGCCGACCGGCGGATTCACGGCACGACCCGTCAGCAGGTCGGCCAGGTGTTCATGGACGTGGAGCGGCCGACCCTGCGGTCGCTGCCGGCCGAGCGGTTCCCGTTCTTCCATGAGGCCCAACGGAACGTGAACCGCGACGGGCACATTGAAGTGGCCCGCGCGTACTACTCGGTCCCGCCGGAGTATCTGGGCCGCAGAGTGTGGGTCCGCTGGGATGCCCGGCTGGTACGCGTGTTCAACGAGCGGCTGGAGCAGATCGCCGTCCATCCGCGACACGCCCCAGGCCGATTCAGCACGCACGAACGGCACCTGCCGCGGGAGAAGATCAGCGGCATCGAACGGGGCGCCCACTGGCTCCTGCTCAAGGTCGGCCGGATCGGACCGCACACCAGGGCCTGGTCCGAGGCGATGTTCGAGAGCCGCGGCATCGAGGGGCTGCGCGTCTTGCAGGGCCTGTTGAGCCTGACGCGGCGACATGCGCCGGATGCCTTGGAAAAGGCCTGCGAGGTCGCCCTGTCCTACGGCGCATTCCGGCTGCGGACGGTGCGCCAGCTTCTGGCGCGCAGCGCTCCGCGTCAGGAGTCGCTGCCGTTTCTCGACGCGCATCCGCTGATCCGCCCGTTGAGCGATTACAGCCAGTTCGTGTCGGCCGCGATCTGGAACGCGCCCCGGCAGACCGCGACGGACGACGGGCAGCATCCGAAGTTTTCCAGGCATGGCAGGGCAGATGAATGTCGGGCGGCGTCTCCCGCCGCTCAACAACAAAGCCCTGACGGCAGTGACCGCCAGGGCCTGCGGGACATTCACCCGCCCTGGTCCAGATATCCCTCCCCGGGTTGCTCTTCAGCAGAGCCCGGTTCTGTTTCTCCGGACACGTCCACTGTACTTCCCGTTCCCGACCCGCAACCAGGAGATTGCTTCCCATGAACGACCGCTTGCAAACGACGCTCCGTCAACTCCGTCTGTCCGGCCTGGCCCGCACGCTGGACGTGCGGCTGCAGGAGGCGGCCAGCCACCAGCTCGGCCACGCCGAGTTCCTGGAACTGATCCTGCAGGACGAACTGCTGGTCCGCAATGAGCGGCAGATCGAACGCCGTGTCAAAGCGGCAGCCTTTCGCGAGCTCAAGGCGCTGGACGACTTCGACTGGTCCTTCAACCCGTCCATCCAGAAGAAGCAGATCTTCGATCTGGCGACCTGCCGGTTCATCCGCGAGGCGCGGGACGTGCTGTTCCTCGGCCCGCCGGGGATCGGGAAGTCGTTCCTGGTGCAGGCGCTGGGCCGGCAGGCCATCCTGCAGGGCTTTGTGGTCCTGTACCGTTCGATCTTTGACCTCGTCCGCGACTTCCTGCACGACGAAGCGTTCGATGGTCAGGAGAAGGTGCTCGCACGGTACCTCAAACCCGACCTGCTGATCATCGACGACATGGGGATGAAGCAGCTCCCGAAACGCAGCGGCGAGTACCTGTTCGAGATCGTCATGCGCCGCTACGAGGTCCGTTCCACCATGATGACCAGCAACCGCCCGCTGGAGGACTGGGGCAAGCTGATCGGCGACGTGCCCAGCGCCACGGCGATCCTCGATCGGTTCCTGCATCACGCCGAGGTCGTCTCCATCACCGGCCGCAGTTACCGGCTCCGCCACCAGGCGACCGGCGAGAATACGGCCGCGGATTCAAAAACCGCCATTCCGCCCGCCGGCTCCCGACTGCGAAAGAAGAGGTCGGCGCCCGACGGAGAGTCGACGCAATCCGTGGATTCCGCAGCAGCAACTGCTTGCCAAGCGTAAACGGACGGCACATGATCCATCAACAACCCACTGGCTGGTTTTGAACTGCCCACGGGTGGCTGCATTTGAAGTGCCCGGTGACACTGGTGGCCGTGTCCGTCTCGTGGTGCCGGTCCTCCTCGAAGT
>CAZWGW010000878.1:2522-3309 GCA_964633565.1 uncultured Planctomycetaceae bacterium | reverse complement strand
TCGACCGGTGCGTCGACCTTGTGCGTGAGGTCGGTCAGCGCCAGCACGTCCGCGACGGTTCGCTCCCGCTGCAGGCGCGGGATCTGGAACGCGGCCGCATAGAAGTGGAGGTACTCGGCGGCCGTCAGGTCTTCGTAGACGCCGAACGAGTCGGGCATATAGCCCATCATGCGGCGGACCTTCATCGGATTGTGCGGCACGTCGATGCCGCCGATCCGGACGCGGCCGGAATTCGGGCGCTTGAGCGTCGCCAGCACCTTGATGGTCGTCGACTTCCCCGCGCCGTTCGGGCCGATGAAGCCGAACACTTCCCCGCGCGGGATGCGGAACGAAATGCCCCGCACGGCCTGCACCGATCCGTACGACACCCACAGGTTCTGGATCTCGACAAAGTCGGTCATTCGAGGCCTCGCTCCAGACGGCGATACGCCGTGTAATTTCCCGCGCCATCCGCGACCAGCACGATGACCAGTTTCTGCCGCGGATCGGTGCGGTCGAGGAGCGCGAGGTCCTCCATGTCGCCGCCGCACGTCGGCGAGCGCTGCGTGAAGTACTCGAACAACCCTTCGGGTTCGCGGACACTGGCCGCGAACGCCAGTCCGGCGATCGGCGCCGCCGGGTCGTCCGGAGCAAACCCCAGTCGCTCCGAATTCAGCCACATTGAGCGGCGGGTGGATGCCACCAGCACGTGCGCAGCGGGTGCGGCCTGCTGGACCCGCGCCGCAAACGTCCGTTGCGCACCCTGGTCAGCGAGGGACTCCACTGTCGCGGCGGACCAGTCAACGCC
>CAZWGW010000878.1:0-2504 GCA_964633565.1 uncultured Planctomycetaceae bacterium | reverse complement strand
GGGCCAGTCGCGGCGACCACTGTCGCATCGGACGCGACAGCCTATAGCTCACCGGCGACCGTCCGTCGTACACGAACGGTGACTGTGCGACATCGAACGGCGTCGGCGTGGGGAATGGCTCGGGCTGCTGCTGCCACGAAAAAGGGTCGTCGACGGTCGCGGGGCGCGGTCGTGGGTCGAGCGCTACGACGAATTGCCGCTCAAGAGGCGCTTCCAGCATCCGCTCCGTCGCCGTGAACGTCAGCTCGAAGCGGCTCGTGCGCACCACGCGTCCGTCCGACGCGAGGTCCACGAACGTCAGCGACGTTGCGTGGTCGGCATTGCCGACGTAGGACTGGGCCAGTCCGATCATGAACAGCGTGCAGCTCACCGCCGTGCAGGGAAACACGATCCAGGTCCAGCGGCGGCGGCGCACGAGACCGAGCAGGAAATACTCCCCGGGAGCGACGGCCAGCAGGCAACCGGCCAGCAGCCCGCACACGAGGCGAAACGGCACCCCCGCGATCTTCTTCGGCATCAGCATCGGCGGCAGCCGTGCTTCATCGGCCAGGGGGCGCGGCGCGAATGGCTGGTAGTCGAGGTCGTAGCGGCTGCGACCCTCGTCGATCGACGATTCATCGCGCGGCGACTGGTCGGCCGTGAGCACGTCCTCGACGTGATTGTCGCGCACGGCCAGCAGATAGCACACCTCCCGCTGCCATTCACTGCTCAGCACGTCGATGGGCGAGTCCGCCACAATGGATCGGCCGAGGCCAGGCGCAGCGCGGTGCCAGCCGGCTGGTCCAGACCGGAGCAGACGCGGCATCCCGTTTGCGTCGAATGTCAGCACCGGCTCTACCGCCGACCCGCCGGCGATCCGCTGCAGCAGCGCCTGTTGCCGCTTGTCGCGAACCGGTTCCAGCACGACGCACGTGCTCCCTCCAGCCTCGACCCAGTCCGCAATTGCCTCGAACTGGTCGGTCCGCAGCTCGTCCAGGCCGTCGCTCGTGACAATGAGTGCGTCATAACCGCAGAGTTCCAGCCCGCAATCCGGCACGGATTCCGGCAGGACTTCGACGACGCGGCACGACACATCGCGCAGCATGTCGTCGCGGGTGAGCCGCGACTCGATCCGCAGCGACTCCTGCAGGGCGAACGGCCGATCCTCCGGCGCCTGGATGCCGGCCGGAGGGTTCGACGAGTCCTCTGCGACCACGACACCGACCACCAGCACGCGCCGCCGCTGCACCGGCGCCGGGACATCATAGGCGCCGAGTTCGATGCTCTCATCAGTCCCCTCGAATCGGGCCTGCAGCGTGCATGCCGTTTGTTCGTCCGCCGGCGTCACCGGGGGGAGCATCAGCGGCAGCGTGACTTTGCTCTCGGAGAGGGCCACCTCCCGGCTGCGGTATTCCGCCACGCGCCGGTGCGCGACATACAGGTCCAGTTCCAAACGGCCCTCCAGCAGCCGCGGCGAACTCCAGGTGAGAGTGGCGTCCAGGAGCAGCGGCGAATTGCTGCGCATCACGTCGACGGTCGGCCTGATCGACAACTTGAGCGGCGCGCGCTGCTGTGCGTGGACGGCCGTCGAAAGCAATGACGAGACAGCCAGCGTCAGCGTGGCTGCGATCCGGCGCGTTCGATTGCGGTATCGTCGCTGTCCTGCCATACACGCCGACCTGGAGGAATGCCGGATGTTTCCGCACCCCATGATAAACGTGAATGACCATCGGGAGAACTACCGGGTACTACGCCGGGCGGGCGGACGGTGTTGGAAGGAATCGGCAGACGCGTGACGGCCGTCTACGGCGCGTCGCCTCGGGGACCTGCCTGAATCAACCGGCCGACTGCGACGGCCTGCCACCGTTGCCGCGAGACAATTGTGTTCGTGCCATCGATCACCTGGTCTTCGAATTGCGCGACTCCGTACGGCATTTCGTCGCAGAGCCACACATCCCGCCGATACCAGAACGGTTCGCTCTGTCTGGTCTCGCGGTGTCCCACCCGCGCGTACGCCTGGCGGCAGCAGAACGCGTCCCGGCGCAGCGCCGGAATCTTCAGGTAGCGGTCAATCAGGCTGGCATAGGGCGTCGGCCGCGGCAATCCGTCCCAGAAGGCATGTGCCGCCTGGCGTTGCGCGTCGGACGGCGGCCCGGCAGGCCACATTATGAACTCTGACGACAGGCCTCCGGCGCCGAACGCCACCGCGTCGATCCAGTACGTCTCTCTTCGCGAAACTCCGCGCGGTCCGGTCCATTCCACATCCACCTTGCGGGCCGCCCGTCCTTCAAGCTCAGCGGGTCCACCGTCCTGCAGCCGGAGGCGCAGCTCTTCGCCGTCGGCCTCGCGCGCCGCCAGTTCGATCCAGTAGTCGTCCACCCGCTGATCTCCTTCCGGCAGTCGATAGACCCACGAATTTACCGGCCGGGTGAATGCCGGCCGCTGGTCGCGATAGTCGATCCAGCCGGCGTCCTCCATCAGCGTGTAGATCCACGGCTGCTTCCACGGTCCATCCAACGGATACC
>CAZWGW010000877.1:0-3310 GCA_964633565.1 uncultured Planctomycetaceae bacterium | reverse complement strand
CAACGCCCCCTCGCCTTCGGCTACGGGTGAAACGACCTGTTGATACGTCCTTGTCCTGGCTCAGTGCGCGGCCATTAACTCCTCCGCCTCCGTCACCGACCGCCGGCCGCTCCGGATATACTCCTCGAAGTCGCCGCGGAACTTCTTGATCGCGTTCTTCACCGGCCAGGCCGCGCCGTCGGAGAGGCCGCAGATCGTCGTGCCGGGAATGATCCCCATCGATCCGGCCACCTCCGTCAGCAGGTCGAGGTCTTCGAGTTTCCCCTGCCCCGACCGGATCCGCTCCAGAATTCGCGTCATCCACGACGTCCCTTCCCGGCACGGCGTGCACTGCCCGCAGGACTCGTGTGACATGAACCGGCAGCAGTTGTAGACCACGTCGACCATGTTCGTCTGATCGTCAATGACGA
This sequence comes from uncultured Planctomycetaceae bacterium, assembly GCA_964633565.1. Taxonomy (GTDB): domain Bacteria; phylum Planctomycetota; class Planctomycetia; order Planctomycetales; family Planctomycetaceae; genus CAZWGW01. Next base: position 2,900 of record CAZWGW010000877.1, on the reverse strand, counting down.
CCACGGCCGCCGTCCCCAATCCCAGGCAGCCGACGCGGCCCGGACCGTTGAAATCGAGCGGCGTATCAAGCTCCGCTTCCGAAAAGAACCCCATGCTGATCCCGCCGGGCACGACGGCCTTCGCCTTGCGCCCTTTCCATACACCGCCGCCGTGTTCGTCGATCAACTGCCGCGCCGTCACACCCAGCGGCAGTTCCACACAGCCCGGTTTGTTCACGTGCCCGCTGATACAGTACAGCTTGGGGCCATAGCTCCCGGCGTCGCGCGGGTTGTTCGGATCGGGGGGCACGCCGATCGATTTGAACCAGTCGATCCCGCGCCCCACGATGTGCGTCACGCAACACAGCGTCTCGATGTTGTTCACGATCGTCGGCTTGCGGAACAACCCTTCGACGGCCGGGAACGGCGGCTTGATTCGCGGCCAGGCGCGCTTCCCTTCGAGGCTTTCGATCAGGCCGGTTTCCTCGCCGCAGATGTAGGCTCCCGCACCCCGGTGCATGAAGACATCGAGGTCGAACCCGCTGCCCAAAATGTTTTTCCCCAGCAGCCCGGCCGCGTAACATTCTTCGATCGCCCGCTGCAGCACGCGGTAGCTCTTGCCGTACTCGTAGCGCAGGTACAGGTAGGCTGTCTTCGAGCGGATGGCGTAGCAGGCGATGGCGATCCCTTCCAGCAACTGATGCGGATCCTGCTCCATCAGGATGCGGTTGTTGAACGTCCCTGGCTCGCTCTCGTCGCCATTGACCGCCAGGTAGATCGGCCCGGGATGGTCCTTCGGCAGGAATGTCCATTTCAGTCCGGTCGGAAAGCCCGCCCCGCCGCGCCCGCGGAGCCCGGAATCCTTGACCAGCGTCGTCACCTCGGCCGGCGACAGCCGCAGCGCCTTCTGCAGCGCCTGATAGCCCCCGTCGGCCCGGTACGACTCCAGCGACGTGGAGTCGGGCTTGTGGATGCGGGCCAGAAGAACAGGTTCGAAGGTGGGCATAAGTCAATCGACGGGAAGGCCGAACGCGCAGGTCAGATTTCCAGCGTCTGTCTTGAACTCAGCAGGACAATCAATGTCATGAGCGAGAACAGCGTTCCGAACGGGGCATACCACAGAGTCAGGAACGAAACAGCGATGCCGAACCAGTAGGACCAGGCCTGCTGCGTCCACAAGCCGATGGCGAACGTCAACCAGAGAATTCCGAACGCAACAAACATCGGGCCGAGCTTGAAAACGTTCACATCCATCCTGGAAAACAGCGCCGCCCACGGCCCCGGCCTTTCGGGGCCGATGTATTTACCCTTCGCCAATACATGAATTCCGTCGGCGAGCATATATCCGCCGTTCAGCAGGGCCAGCAGCAAGGTCAACTGCTTCATGTGTTTCGTCAACAGCCAACGATTTGGGCCGCGGATTCGGCCGTCATATTCATGTGGCATTCGTCGTTCAACAGAATGCACGGTGCCCCTTCGCATGCCCCAAGGCACTCCGCATATTCGAGTGTGACCTTGCCGTCCGCCGTCGTTTCACCGGGCTTCACTCCCAGTCGCTGGCACACGCCGGCCAGAAGGTCGTCGCTGCCGCGAAGCATGCACGAAATGCTGCGGCACACCCACAACCGTTGCTTTCCGATCGGATGGTCGCCGTCCCGGAAAAACCCGTAAAACGACATCGTGTCGTGCACCTCCGACGGATGCAGCTCCAGGATCTCCGCAATCTCGACGATCGCCTCCGTCGGCACCGAGCGCAGCGCGTCATGCACGATGTGCAACGCCGGCAGCGTCACGGCGCGCTTGTCCGGATACTTCGGAAACTCCGCCCCGATCCGTTCTCGAATCTCGTCACTCAAGTACGCCATTTCGAACCTGTCTACCGCGATTCGTCATTGGTCATTCGTCATCCGTCATTTGGCTTACCGGTCCAACTCTGCGGCAATGATATTGATGCTCCCCAGCACCGCCACCACGTCGCTGAGCTGATGCCCGCGGATCAGGTGCGGGAACATCGCGAAGTGGATAAACGACGGCGGCCGTGTCCGCGCCCGGTAGGCGCAGGGCGTGCCGTTGCCGACGAGGTAAAACCCGAGTTCGCCATTGGGGGACTCCGTCGCAGCGTAAATCTCCTCGTGTGGCACTTCGTAGCCGCGATTGGGCATCAGCACCTCGAAGTGCTGGATCAGGCCCTCAATGCTGCGGTACACGGTCGGTTTCGCCGGCAGCACCATGTCGGTGACCGGATCGACGTTCACCGGTCCGCCGGGAATGTTGTCGATCGCCTGCTGGATGATCCCGATGCTCTCCAGCATCTCCTGCATCCGCACGAGATAGCGGGCGTAGCAGTCCCCCCCCTGCGAACAGACGACCTTGAAGTCCAGGTCCTTGTAAGCCAGGTACGGTTCGTCCTTCCGCAGGTCGCGCACGACGCCGCTGGCCCGCGCATTCGGCCCGGTGGCGCTGAAGTTGATCGCGTCCTCCTTCGTCAGGACGCCGATCCCCTTTGTGCGGTCGATGAAGATCCGGTTGCGTGTCAGCAGCCGGTGCAGGTCGGCGTGCGTCTGCGGAAACTCCCGCACGAATCTGCGCACCTTGTCGACCCATTCGTTGTTCACGTCGAACAGCACGCCGCCGACCCGCGTGTAACTGGCGTGAAACCGCTGTCCCGAGGCGTATTCCACGATGTCGTAGATGCGCTCCCGCATCGTGAATCCGTACAGAAATGCAGTAAAGGCTCCCAGGTCCAGCGCCACGGCGCCGATACACAGCAGGTGGTCGTGCAGCCGCATCAGTTCCGCGAGGATCGTCCGCAGGTATTTACAGCGCGGAGTCAGTTCCAAGCCGAGCAGCTTCTCCACCGCGTGATGCCAGGCGATCTCGTTCGCCACCGGCGAGATGTAGTTCATCCGGTCGACGATGGT
>CAZWGW010000876.1:0-3312 GCA_964633565.1 uncultured Planctomycetaceae bacterium | reverse complement strand
ACACAAGGTATGGCAGAAAGTAGCTGCCGAACCGTCAACCTGACCCCGCACGGGTAGCCTGTGGCGGCCCCCGTGACGGCTACCACTTTAGCGATCGCGGCGAGGTGCAACCCAAGTGAGCGCGACATAAACTCGGTCGATTTCACCGACGCGTCGAACGAGCACAGTCCAAGCGACGCACAATGGGCAAACCGACATGGTTTTGTGGTGCCGCCGTCCCCTTGCCCAAGGCTCGCGGTGATGGCTTCATGTCCTGCCGCGCCGTATTCAGATGTTGGCGGTTGCGGAGCGTCGCAGGAGCGTCGCTGAGTTCCAGGTGGGTCTGTCGATTGGGCCGCCGTGACCTTGGGCGTCATGGCACCGAGCGCCGCGCCGACCATCAACGGCGTCGACTGCAATCGCCGGATGTTCGCCGGATCATGTTGCGAAATCCTGCCGAGCGTGAGGGACTGTCATGGCGGCCGGCAATAGCCCCTGGGTCGATTTCTTCGACGACTCCGAATACTACACGGGTCCTCCGCTCACTGACGCAATGGTCGCGGAAGCGGAGGCAAAACTCGGCTACCAATTGCCCCAAGCGTTTCTGGAGTTACTCCGGATCAAGAATGGCGGTTCGCCCAGGCGGCAGTGCCATCCGACCAGTGGCACCAGTTGGTCCGACAACCACGTGCGAATGATCGGCCGCAATTCATAAATTGATGCGGCGGGACGGAATCCGTCGTCGGTCAAACAGTTGGCCGAATTGCTTTGTTCGAACAGGTTCGTCAGTTCGAGACAGGGATCAGTATGCAGCCTCGCTCGTTGTCTGTGCCGATGGCCCACCAACCGATGATCATCCCAATGTCGCTAATGGAACGCGGGACAAAGGCCGTGGCAAAGCCAGGCGGAGGACTGGCAACCAGCGTCGAGAGGTCCTTCATCTTGTGCGTGTCGGTGTAAATGAATGGCCGCATGATGCCCGACTTGAGCATCGCCATGCCCACGACATCACCCTGGGAATTGATGCCGTGACCTTCACTCTGCTTCCCACCAAGGGTTCCCAGACTGACCATGCCGATGCCGTCCGTGTAACGGAATGCGTTGTAGACGTAGGAATACTGACTGTATCCCGTAATGGAGCTGCCTGTGACCTGTCCTGAGGCATTAATGCCCGAACTGGCACTGTACTCGTAACCTGCCGCGCGTTTCAAAAAACCCAAATCCTCAAGTCCGGCTGACTGGGAGTAACGCGCGGCATGGAGTCCCGTGGGGAAATTGTAACTGCCAGCGAACTGGCGATTGTCGTTGACAGAGAAGTCTGGCGGCCAGTTCCAGGGCGCGGCGATTGGTCCGACATCATCCGTGTAGAGCACGTTTCCGACGAGTACATCGCCGTGGTTGTTGATCGCGCTGGCCCCTTCGTTGACGGCGTCAGGCGCACTGAAGTCCTCGAGCACCGGGTCGCCGGCCGGACCAACCAGCGTCAGTCGGAAGGCGTGTTCCCGGTGGGCCACACCGTCGTCGAACACCATCCTGCCGACGATCTGCCCGAGGTCATTGATGTCGGACGCGTGGCTGATCGTGAATTCGGAGTCCGCAGGAACGAAATTGTTCAGGTCGATCATTCCGCCATTCAACGACCACAGGAAACCATGTTCGACGCCGCCGGCCGTCTTGCTCACGCCGACGACGTGCCCGAGATTGTTCATGCCGGTCACAGCACTCATGTCGCCGCCGAGCGTTCCCAGCACAATCACCTGATAATTGGGCGGCGCTGGACCACCACCTCCGCCGCCTGGCGGAGCTGCCATTAAGCTGGTCGCCGCGTTGGCGGCAGCCATGGCGGCAAGGCAGAACACAACAACGAGTTCACGGTATGGACGATGAAACATGGATCGGACCCATTCTGGAGATTTCAGGTTGAGACGAGGAGGCAAACCGCCAACACCCGTTGACGGTTGCATCAGGCAGCGGAACGTCGGGACCGAGTCGCGTTCATCAAGGCAGCCAGGCAATTGGCTGCTTGTTCCGTGTGGCCTCGAGGTCCTGCGTCAGTGTGGTCAGGGTTCCGCCGGCAGAAGGCATGCGGGCGAGGTTGTAGTACCACACTCCGAACCCTTTGTCCTGAACGGTCCACAGCAGCAGTTCGTCGCCATCGGGTGACCAGCAGGCGGGCTCATAGCTCATCGTGCCGGTGTTCTTCTTCACCTGCTTGAGCGCCGAGCCGTCCGGTTTGACGGTCCAGGTCCCGCCCCAGGCCTGCGTGTTGCTGGTCGCAAAGGCAATGCGGTCGCCCGCGGGTGACCAGCACAGATGCATCCGGCCCGGCAATGCCCCGTTGTAGATGGCGACGTCACTGACCGGGAATTCCGGACCACTCCCCAGCACGCGCACCCGCACCTGTCCGTTGCGCTGATAGGACAGCACATCCGGATCAGGTGACCACGCATAAAAAGTCGGCGGGTCCGCCATCACCAGTTCGAAATCAGCCACTGTCAGTGGCGGGGCCCCACCGGCAATGGCGCTGATGTCATCGCCGTCAATCCAGAGGCGGCACAGGTAGCCGCCGGCAGGCGTACTGGCCAGCACGGATACAAACGAATCCAGACCATCGTTCGACCAGCGCGGCATGACGCTCAGGTCTTCCCAGCCGAAATACATTCCGCCCGCTCCGACGGCCGTCACCTGGACCGGCGTCGCGTTCCCCTCCTGGTAGGCGAAGATCTCGGTCTCAACAACGTTACCATCGCCGTCAATCACAGTCGGGTGGACGGTGAGCCACCACAGGAGGCCCCCATAGGTGCGGCTGCTGGGGAATGCCGTGAGGCCGGTTGGCAGGGCGAGCGCCACCTTTCCCGAGCCGTCGGCGTTCATTTGCCGCATCACATTCTGAAACTTGAAGAAAATCTGTCCTGCGGCGGGCGGGGTGCCCCCACCGCCGCCCGGCGGCTTGGCCGCCGCGCGGTCTGCGCTCCAGAACCAGCCCGCTCCCATTACCGCCAGCCCGACACCCACCAGGAACGCGCGCCGCGTGGTGGTCACTGGAAGTCTCCTGTAACGAGGGAAGTGACAGACGTGTAACGAGTTACGCACAGGGCCGGAAGTCCCGTTGCATCCGGCGTACGCCGACGAGCGGGTTCCGGCCGCCACTGATCACGCAGCAGGACGCGCGCGGTTCCCGCAATCCTGCCAAGTTCGGCACATTCGGCCCCCGCCGACCTCGCGTCGGTGGAAGCAGGGATTCCGCACCAAACTCGGTGCGCTCACCGCGTGTCGCCCCCCCCCCCGGCTCGTCCGGAGCTACGGAGCAATGTCCCCCACCGTGCTGTTGAT
>CAZWGW010000875.1:0-3318 GCA_964633565.1 uncultured Planctomycetaceae bacterium | reverse complement strand
TTCGCGCAGAATTCGGGTCTCGGTTGCAAGCGGACTGACAATGGACGCCCGTCTAAGCGAATTCAGCGACGGCCCGCGTTCAGCGACTGAGCGCCTCTGCTACGTCGGTGCGGTACGCTGTCAGCCCCGGCAGAAAGCCGATCAGCGTCCCCATCACGAGCGTCACCGGGATGACGACCAGCTCGACCGGCTCGAACGCCATTGGATCGATCAGCAGTCCCCCGGTCCTCGCCTCCACGATCGGCGCGGCTACAAACACGACGGCGTGCCCCAGCGCGAGGCCGGCCAGCCCGCCCCCGACGCAGAGCAGCAGCGACTCGAGAATGATGATTGCCAGCACGCTCTGCCGTCGCGCACCGAGTGCCCGCATGATGCCGATCTCCCGCCGCCGGTCGGACATCGAATTGTAGATGCTCACGAAGATGCTCACTCCCGAGACGGCGATCACCAGTCCGGTCAGCCAGAGCAGCGCCTGTTGCACGTTGCCGACGAAATTGTCGAGCAGTTTCTTCATCGGCTCCACGGGGGTCACGGCCTGCGCCTGGAAGCCCTCCTTCAGTTCCGCCTTGAGGCTCAGCGCGGCCGTCGACCGCTGCAGGTTGCATTCGAGTTTCCGCGACGGGTCGCAGGCGGTCACGATCAGAATTGCCGAAACCTCTTTCTGCAGGTTGGAAACGTAGTGCGCGTGATGATGTCCCTCGTGGCCCGGCTCCTCCGCGCCGTGGTCATGTGCCGCCTCTCTGGCGAGCCGGTCGAGGTCGGAGCGGTAACGGTTCCGGATCTCCTCCTCGCTCACGCGCCAGAAATCGGCTTCGCGCTTGATCGCCTCGTCGATCGGCTTCTCGTGCCCGTCCAGCAGGAAGAATCCGTCCAGGTGCACGAACACCGAGCGGTCGTTCGGCGTGCCGGTCTTCTGCAGCACGCCGCGGACCGTAAACATTTCGTCGTGGATGTGGGCGTCCGGTCCGGCGTCCCGACCGCCGTGGATCATGCGGAACTGGCTGCCGATGTCCCAGTTGTTCTTGCGAGCCACTTCCGATCCGATCACTGCGTCCCACGTCCCCTGCAGGTAATCGCCGGGGCGCCGGACCATGAATTTCTGCCCCTTGACGACGTCGAGCGAGAAATACCGCGGCATCGTGCCGATGATCGGAAATCCCCCCAGCTCCGTGTAATCGCCGAACGCTACCGGAATGGCGACTTCCACCCGTGGGTCTGTGCTGATTTCCTCGTAATAGTCCCACGGCAGGTTCTCGATGGGGTTTTCGATGCGATAGATCGCGCTCAGTACGAGCTGGAGTTCACTCCCCTGGGGACCGATCAGCAGGTAATACCCCGTGCCGGTCTGGCTGAACATCCTGGTGACGATGCCGTTGACGATGATGACGGCCACCATCAGCGCCACGCCGAGCGCGACGCAGACGCCCGTCAGCGTCGAGGCCAGCAGCCGCTGCCGGATGCTCTTCCAGGCGATCGTCAGCAGGTTCATGCCGCGGCCTCCGGCTGGTTGAATTCGCTCAGCCGCTCCACGCGCTGAAATGCGCCGGCCACCTCCGTGGCGTGCGTCACAAGCAGCAGCGAGACGCCGTGCTCGGTGCAGGCGTCCCGGATCAGCTTGAGCACGAGGTCCTGGTTGGCGACGTCGACGTTGGCGGTCGGCTCATCCGCCAGCATCAGCCGCGGACGGTTCGCCAGCGCTCGCGCCACCGCGACACGCTGCTGCTCGCCGACCGAGAGCTGCCCCGGCTTGTGCGACAGGCGATGCCCCAGCCCAACCCGCTCCAGCAAATCCCGGGCGAACGCCCGGTCCGGCTTGCGACCCGAAAACGTCATCCCCAGCAGCACGTTCTCATACGCCGTGAAGGCCGGGAGCAGGTTGAACGTCTGGAAGACGATGCCGATCTTCTCGGCCCGAAACTGGTCCCGCGGGGCCTCGGGGAGCCGCCGGATGTCCGTCCCGTCGATGATCACCGATCCGCTGTCGGCGTACGTGATGCCGGCGATGACGTTGAGTAGCGTCGTCTTGCCCCCGCCGCTCTGGCCGACGAGGGCCACCTGTTCGCCCGACTGGAGTTCAAACCGCTTGACGTTGAGCACCGGCAGCGGCGCGCCGTCTGGCTCGCGATAGCTCTTGCGGACGTTGAGTAACTGCAGGGACATCAGGCAGGCAGGTCAGGCTCCCGCCTGACGTAAGAATCCGGTTTGTCGTGCCACGTCCGTTCCGTCTACGGGGATTGACGTTATCGGATACGCGGGAACGTGGCAAGATGTTGGGCCGCAAGGGGTCGGGTGTCCAGAATTCAGTTTTGGCGGAAGTCCGCTTCATTCACGATCGCCGCTCCGCACCGCCAAAACTGAATTCTGGACACCCGACCCCCGCGTTGTGGGGCTTGCAGGGACTGGAGCAACGCGGGAGACTGATCGGAAGCGGCTGATGAGTTGATGACTTCACCAGTGGATTATTGCGGATGCGATTGCCTGGCCTGATTAGACTGACCCTCGCCTTGGTTGCCGCCTGCCGCGTAGCAGCATCGGCCGATGCGCCGCCTTCCCCCGACGACATCGCCTTCTTCGAGAACAAGGTCCGCCCGGTCCTCGCCGACAACTGCTTCGAGTGCCACGGCCCGAAGAAGCAGGAAGCCGGTCTGCGGCTCGATTCCCGTGAGCGCGTCCTCAAGGGGAGCGACAACGGCCCGGTCGTCACTGCCGGCGAGCCGGACAAAAGCCTGCTGGTGGCCGCCGTGCGCCGCGGCGGCGACGTGGAGATGCCACCCGAAAAACCACTCCCGGCCGAAGCCGTCGCCACCATTGAGGACTGGGTCCGCCGCGGATTGCCGTGGCCGGCCGTTGATCCGGCGAAGACCGCTCGGACGCCGGATCCCTCCACGCACTGGGCGTTTCAGCCGATCCGTCGCCCGGCGCTCCCGGCAGTGCAGGCCGCCACTTGGCCGCAGAACTCCGTCGATCGCCTTATTCTCGCCCGCCTGGAGGCCGCCGGCCTGCAGCCAGCCCCACCAGCCGACCGGAAAACGCTCATCCGCCGCGCGAGTTTCACACTCCTGGGCCTGCCGCCGACGCCCGACGAAGTCGCCGCCTTCGAACTGGACGATTCCCCCGAGGCGTTCACGCGGCTTGTCGACCGGCTCCTCGCATCGCCCCTCTACGGCGAGCGCTGGGGCCGCTACTGGCTCGACGTCGCCCGCTACGCCGATAACAAGGGGTACATCTTTTTCGAGGAGCCGAAGTACCCGTGGGCCTACACGAACCGCGACTACGTCGTCGAGTCGCTGAATGAGGACCTTCCGTACGACCGGTTCA
>CAZWGW010000874.1:0-3319 GCA_964633565.1 uncultured Planctomycetaceae bacterium | reverse complement strand
GAGGGGAAACGAACCGGCGAGATCCTCGAGCTGCGTCCCGGCTGGGAGCTGTTCCGCGATGGCTGTCCTGAAGGCGAATCACCCGGAGACGTGGCCGGCCGCGCGGACCGTTTTATTGCCCGCGTACACAAGGTTGCCGGCGACGTGCTGGCGTTCTCCAGCGGCCACATCATCCGGATGATCGCGGCCCGCTGGCTCGGCCTGCCCCCCGCGGCGGGACGGTTTTTCTACTGCGATCCTGCCAGCGTGGGCGTGCTCGGGTTTGAACACAACAGCCCGGAGGAGCCCGTGATTCGACTGTGGAACTACGTCACGTTTCCGCGGGAGTGAGGATGCACGCGCTGGTGTACCACCTGGCACGCTGGTGGAATCCGTCCAGCCACTACTCCCCGTCACTCAACGAGGAGCGATACCATGTTTCAACGAACTCTGCGAACAGCGCTCTGTTACCTGGTGCTCACGGCGGTCACACCGGCAGGAGACGACGCGCCCCGGCATACGTTGGATCCCGCCCTCGATTTGGGCCGCGGGGTCGAGCGGCGCATTCTCGAAAAGGTCAGCGACTATTCCTGCAAGCTGGTCAAGATCGATCGCATCGACGGCGACTTGCGGGAACCCGAGGAAATTCAAATCAAGGTGCGCATTCCGAAGGAGGAAGGCGGCGTCGTGGTGCAGAAGTACTCGATCTTCCTTGAGTACCTCTCTCCATCCAAATTGAAGGGCCGCAAGGTCCTGTTCATTGAAGGCGAAAACGATGGAAAGATGTACGTCAAGGTCGGTGGACGGGCACCGGGTTTTCTGCACGTGAAGGACTACCCCGACAGCGCTCGGGTGCTCTCAACCAGCCGATATCCGGTGACGGACCTTGGATTTCAACACCTGGCGAAGACTCTGCTGGACCGTGCGGAGCGGAGCCGTCAGGCAGACCCCGACGGCGACAACACTGAAGTCTCGATCACTCCCGGCGTCCTGGTCGAAGATCGCTCGTCCACGCGCATTCGCGTGTTCCGTCCCAAACGTCAAGCAGACCAACACCACATCGACGAACTGTACATCGACGATTCCTTGCAGGTTCCGGTACGGATGATTGCCTACGACTGGCCGGAAACTCCCGGAGGTGAGCCGGTGCTGCTGGAATCGTACACGTACACGGACGTACGACTGAATGTCGGCCTGCCGGACTCCGATTTCACGAGGAGCGCCGTGAAATGACGGTCGGTGCGACTTTCAATGCGCGCAACGAACGACGTGCATAGATCCGGCGCATTGAGCTCCGCAATCTGATCGCACGGTAGCCCGAGGTGACTTTGAATTCGAAGTTGCCAGAACGCTCCCCGTACAGAACTCCTCCCCGTACAAAACTCTCTTCGAACTCGTTTGCGCGCGAGCGCTTTCTGTAAGGCGAGAGCGGGTGGGTCGTTGGAGAAATTCCGAGTCCTGCTCGGTGGTTCCAAAGCGAACCAAACGGTTACGGAATCGCGCGCCGTTGGCTAACGGAAAAAGTCGCGCGCCTGTTAACCCGCAGCCATTTTTTCCGCGGTATCGAACTTCCGCACCCAGTGGTTAACAGGTCGGCGCGAGCGCGCGACAGGAAAACCCAAATCCGGGGAAGCTGCGTCGCCCCTACGCCGCGTGTTGCGGCATCTCGCCAAAGTCGATTTCCGCTCCGCTGGCGGTGATCGGTCGGGACGCTGGTTCGGGGTAGTCTGGCAGGTCCGTGAGCGGGGTACAAAATCCTTGCTCGTCTCAGAATACCGATCAATCCAGCATCCCGACGATACCATGACGACGCGGATTCTGCACCCGTTGCTCAGCCTGTTGGCCTCGGTCACCCGCCAGGAACTGGCCCGCCAGGTGGCCTACCTGAAAGAGGAGAACCGCATCCTGCGGGCGCGCCTGCCGGCGCGGATCGTGACCACCGAGCCGGAGCGGCGTCGGCCGCCAGCACACGTGGGACGCGTTCCTGAAGCGCCACGCCGACACCCTCTGGCAATGTGACTTCATCTCCAAACCGATGTGGACGCTCAACGTGGCGGTCAGAGGAAAGTGTTCAAAACATGGGTCGCCGCCGGCAGTCAGTTAGCTGCTGTTCGCAGCCCACGACTTTCTTGCGCGCGTGAACGACACTCCGCACGGCGACCACGGACGAGATCGACCTCAACCGCTGGCACGGCGAGATGGTCGACCAGTGGTGTCACAACCGGACGTAGGCCCACCGCTCGCGCGGCTCAGACGCCCGACGTTCGCCCACGTCGCGGCGTCTTGCCGTTGGTCCCGTTCTGGTCTAACGTTCCCGCGCCGCTCCCACGTGCGCCAACGTGGGCGACGAAGTGGCCCGCTCCCTGCCGGATCGGATACGCTGGTTCCACCACTCGGGTAAGGAGCGATCGATGCTCAAAGACGTTCTCCAACTCGTCCCAGACAAACCTGAGCGCGTGCCTTTGCCCGACGAAGTCCTCCGGTATCTGCAACAGCATCGGGTTCCGGCCGATATCATCGAAGACCTGGGCGAGTCGTCCTATGACGATTGGGTTCCCCGCCTCCTTCGGCCCCGCCGCGACGTGGGCCAAAGTGCTATTTGCTCGACTTTCCTTGCGAACCGCGTTTCCGGCGCAAAGTCAGCGTCTTCCGTTTCACGACCTCGGGATCGCGGTGCCCTGGGATTCGGGGCGCGAGCTTCATGAGTTCGTCGGTGCATCGAGCGACGATCTGCCGTGCTCGTTTTCCCCCTGTCTGCAACGACTGATAGAGCTGGAACGTCCGGATCGCATCCGGGGCGGAGTCGGTCTCTGAAGCGAATCGTTCCAGTGCGGTGGCAACGGCGGCAGCCTTTTTGCCGCCGGAGTCGTTCTGGGCCTGCAACACGTACCTTTGGGCATCACCGATGAATTTGACAAACCGCGGAGCCGTGCAGGCGCCGTCGATATCCGAAATCAACTGGCACATCTCGATCATTCCGATCTCTCGGTAGATCAGCGACCACCAGTAACTGCCGATGGCACGGGCGTTCTGTCGGCCCAGTTCGAAGATCTCCTCTTTCGACATTCCGATGTCGTGTGGATTGACGAGCCCGGGTGGCCAGAGTCCCGGTTCCTGGTCTGTAAGGTACGGCACGTCTCCAGCCCAGAGCCGCCTGAAGAGGCTGTGCCCCGAGTAGATATTCGCCGCCGCGACCGTCATCCGGCCGTCCCAGACGAAGATGAAGCGCCCGAAGTCCGAAAGGTCCAGGTCCTCGATGGCCCAGATGCCATTGTGCATGCGCTCTGCGACGTCCCGCAGGAAGCGCGCATAGCGTTTCATCTCTCGGCAACCCGCCCTG
>CAZWGW010000873.1:2268-3322 GCA_964633565.1 uncultured Planctomycetaceae bacterium | reverse complement strand
TCTTGCGTGCGGTGTGCGCGTGGTTCGAGGCCCGAGCGCCCGGCACGCCGGATGATCAGCGGACCAGGCTCAACTGCGGCGTGTGGCGGTATCACCCCACGCGGCGCGAGTTCGAAGTGGTCGCTTCCGGGACGACGAACCCCTGGGGACTGGACTTCGACGCGGTCGGCCGGATGTTCATCACCAACTGTGTCATCGAGCACGTGTTCCAGGTGCTGCCGGGCGCGCACTTCAAGCGGATGTTCGGTCAGGACCTCAACGCCAACGCGTACGGGTTGATCGAATCGTGCGCCGACCATATTCACTGGGGAGGCGGTTTCTGGGACACGTCGATCGGCGGCGTTCACAATGAGTTCGGCGGCGGCCACGCGCATGCCGGGGCCATGATCTACCTCGGCGACAACTGGCCCGACGAGTACCGCGGCAATCTGTTCACGATCAACATTCACGGCCAGCGACTCAATCGCGACATCTTCGCACCACGTGGTTCGGGCGTTGTTGCGTCGCACCGTCCCGATCCGGTGCTTTCGACGGACCCGTGGTTCCGCGGGCTGGAAGTCAAGTACGGCCCGGACGGCGGCGTGTACCTCACAGACTGGAATGACATCGGCGAGTGTCACGACTACGAGGAAGTGCAACGCGGAACCGGACGCATCTTCAAGATCATACACGGACGGCCTGCGGCCGCGCCCGTGGATCTGGCCGCGCTGAGCGACCTGGACCTCGTCGCATTGCAGACGCACGCCAACGAATGGCACGTGCGCACGTCGCGCCGGCTCTTGCAGGAACGTGCGGCGGATCGGCCTCTCGACGCGGCAGCGCTTTCTACTCTGCAAACGCTGCTGAAGAGCAACACAGACGTCGAGCGTTTGAGGGCGCTCTGGACTCTGCATGCGACAGGCAGTTTAGACGCGGCGACGCTCAACTCATTGCACGCTGATAAGGACGAACACGTTCGCAGTTGGGCTCTGCGTCTCGGAGTTGAAGACCGGGCCGTGACGCGCGGCCGGTTGCTGCAGCTTGTCGAAATGGCGCGATTCGATCCATCCCCCGT
>CAZWGW010000873.1:0-2258 GCA_964633565.1 uncultured Planctomycetaceae bacterium | reverse complement strand
CGGCGAACTGGCCCGGCACGGGGAGGACGCCCGCGACCACAATCTGCCGCTCATGATCTGGTACGGCATTGAGCCACTCGCCGGTGATACGGGGGGACGCGATCTGGATCTGCTGGGGTCTGCGCGGATTCCGCTGGTCCAGCGGTATCTCGCACGCCGGATCGCGTCGGAGGAGGGGGGCGTGGACCGGCTCGTGGCATGGCTCGGCACATCGGACGCGTGGACCAGCGGTGATGCCGTGCCGATCGGACTCAAGGACGCTGTGGAAGGGCGGCGCGGACTCTCCATGCCCGCGGGATGGCCGGATGTGTCGGCACGGGCGACCGCGAAAGGGAATGAGGCCGTGCGAGAGGCCGTCGATTACCTCGCACTGGTGTTCGGCGATGCGGCCACGTTCGACAGGCTCGTGGCGACGGCGGGCGACTCGCAACAACCACGCGCGCAACGGCGCACGGCGCTGGAAACGCTGATCCAGGTCCCGCATCCAAAGCTCGTCACACTCTTGCAGTCACTGCTCGACGATCCGGGCCTCGCGGGACCGGCGCTGCGCGGCCTGCCGGCCTATGATGATCCGGCGACCAGTAGGTTCATCATCGATCGCTATCCGCAGTTCACGGTCGAGCAGCGTCTGGAGGCGATCAGTTCACTGGCGGCACGCAAGGCGTCGGCCGTGGCCCTGGTCGACGCGATTGGGTCCGGCCGCATTCCCGCGCGCGACGTCTCTGCGTACGTCGTCCGGCAACTGCGGGACTATGAAATCGAGTCGATCAACCGCCGGCTGGATGAATTGTGGGGGAGCGTCCGCACGACACCGCAGGAGAAGGCCCGGCGGATGGCGGACTATGCGGCGCAGTTGACACCAGCCACGTTGAAGTCGGCAGACGCAAAGCTCGGCAAGGCGCTGTTTGTGCTGAAGTGCGCCCAGTGCCACCGCCTGTTCGGCGAAGGAGCGGCGATCGGTCCGGAATTGACGGGCGCCCAGCGGACGAGCGTGGACTACCTGTTGCAGAACATCGTTGATCCAAGTGCGGCCGTCCCGCGCGAATACCGCGTCCACACGGTGCTGACCATGGACGGCCGGCTGCTGAACGGGGTCGTGCCCGAAGAGACGACCCGCACGATTACGCTGCAGACGCCCACCGAGCGGATCGTGCTGGACCGCGCCGATATTGAAGAGATGAAACCGACCTCGGTATCCATGATGCCCGAGGGACTGCTGGACACCCTGACGGCGGATGAACGGCGGGACCTGATCGCGTACCTCAGTGCACCGGGGCCGTTGCCCGCCGGTCAGTGAACCATGAAAGTCGATGTGATGCGACCGAATGTCCTCGTAACCCGAAGCGTCAGCGAGGGGCTGAGTTGCGTCGACGCCCGATTCCCTCGCTTACGCTTCGGGTTACGAGGATTCCACTTCGTGATTCTGCTGATGCTCGCGGGAGCGATGCCGCTGCTGGCCGCCGACCCTCCCGGTCCCGCGGCCGGCATGATGCGACTGCTGAAGAGCGGTCGCGTCCCGCCCGAACGCCTCGGTCCGATCCTGGAGCTGATCTGCAGCCGGGGCAACTCCGACGACCTGGCATACGTCTATGGCGAGGTCCTCAAGCCGGAGACGTATCCGCAACCCCTCCGGATCGACGTCCTGAACCGGCTGGCGGACGCGGCACGCACGCGCAAAGTGATCCCTGGGGGCGACCTGACCGGCATCGTGGGATTGCTCTCGTCCGATGACCCGCGGCTCCAACTCGCCGCGGTCGAACTGGCCGGTCTGTGGCACGTGGCGACAGCGGCGGACGCGCTGGAGTCACTCGCGCTCGATGTCGACACCGCTCCAGAACTGCGCGCCGCGGTGCTGGACGCGTTGGGGCGTATCGGGGAGGACGTCGCCCGTCGGACAATCGACCGATTGATTGACGCGGCTCAACCGTTCGCCGTACGGTCGGCCGGCATTGCGGCACTCGCCCGCACCGATCTGGCGGACGCCGCCCGACTGGCGGCGGCCGCGTTGACTGCCGCGGGGACGGACGACGACGTGGCGCCGCTGCTGGATGCATTTCTCGACCGGCAGGGGGGGACGGACTCCCTGGCCGCGGCCCTGGAGAAGTCGCTTCCCGGCGCCGACGGCGCGAAACTGCTGCTGCGGCAGATGTATTCCGTGGGGCGGAGCGACGCGGCGCTCTCAGCCGTGCTGGAGCAGGCGGCCGGGATTCAGGGAGACGTGAAGCCGCCGACAAAGGAGGAACTTGCAACGCTCATGC
>CAZWGW010000872.1:0-3322 GCA_964633565.1 uncultured Planctomycetaceae bacterium | reverse complement strand
CCAGCACGCTCAGTTCGCCGAACAGGCGGATGTTCTGGAACGTGCGCGCCAACCCCGACGCCGTGATCTGGTGCGGCTTGAGTCCATTGAGGCGGCGGCTGTTGAGGTGGATCGAGCCACAGTCGGGGCGATAAACGCCGGTGATCAGGTTGAACACCGTCGTCTTGCCGGCGCCGTTGGGACCGATCAGGCCGTACAGCGAGTTGCGCGGCAACGGCAGTGAAAACGTCTGCAGCGCTTTGAGGCCGCCGAATGCGATGGCGATGCCAGACACGTCGAGCAGCGGTGTCGCGGGCGAGGAGGAGGTTGGGCTCATCGTGCACCTCCCGCGGGCTTGCCGCCGAGGTGCTTGAGCCGCTTCCGCCGCGACCCGAAGTAGTCCCACACTTCGTTGACGCCGAACAGCCCCTCGGGGCGGAGGATCATCATCAGGATCAGCATCAGCGCATACAGGACGAGGCGGTAATCGGCGATGCTGACGCCCTGCGCGAGGCACAACTGCCGGGCGATTTCGAGGACCGTGACGACGCCGGCGGTGAAGACCAGCGGCTTCCAGTTCCAGCGGCGTCGCGTCCCCTGCACGACCGCCATCACTGCCAGCAGCGCCAGTCCCGCGGGCCAGACCGGGGGGGGATCGCGCAGCAGTTCCGGGAGGATCGTCAGCAGGACCGCGGCCAGCACCGCTCCCGAGATCGAACCCAGCCCCCCCAGCACGACCATGATGATGATGTCGAATGACCTCTGGAAACCGAGGTCCGTGGCGCTGATCGCGCCGATCGTCATGGCATACAGGCCCCCCGCGACGCCGGCAAAAAAGCTGGAGATCACGAACGCCCGCACCTTGTAGCGCGTGATGTCCACGCCCATGGCCTGGGCGGCAATTTCATCCTCGCGGATCGACAGAAACGCGCGGCCGGTCGAACTCAGCTTGAGCCGGTAGATGAGGACCAGTGTCAGCACGACGCTCGCGTAGACCCAGAAGAGCGTTGCGTAGGTCGGCAGCAGGTTGAACCCCTTGGGACCTCCCAGCATCAGCGGGAGCTGCCACACCGCGACGTTGTCGACCTCGCCCGCGTTCCAGGGCTGGATCTGGTCCTTCGTCCCCTGCAGCAGCACGCGCACGATTTCTCCAAAACCGAGCGTGACGATCGCCAGATAGTCGCCCCGCAGCCGCAGGCTCGGCTGGCCGACGACGTATCCCGCCGCCGCCGCCGCGACCCCGCCCGCGAGGCACGCGACGACGAAGAGCAGGTCGCCGCGGCCCAGCAGCGATTCGGGGATGCCGCGCTTCCCGATGAAGGAGAGTGCGCCGCCGGCAAAGTCGGCGGAGTTCCAGGCCTTCATCGAACCGTAGTAGACAATGGCGGCAGCCGTGTATCCGCCGAGCGCCATGAAGCCGGCATGTCCCAGTGAGAACTGTCCGGCGAAGCCGTTCACAACGGTCAACGAGACGGCCAGGATGATGTTGATCCCGATGAACATCATCACATTCGCCGGATAGTCCCCTACCCTGGGTCCCACGCGGTAAAACATGATCAGTCCGACGCCAACGGCGAGCGCGACAGGCCACAGCGCCTGAAAGGCGGTCCACCCCACGTGGGGCTGGCGTGGCTCATGTGGTAACTGCGGGCTGCTCACGGCGGTGGTCAGACTTTTTCGATCGTGGCTTTGCCGAGGACGCCTTCCGGCCGCACGAGCAGCACGAGGATCAGGATGGCGAACACGTACGCGTCGCGATAATTGCTCGACAGATAGACGACGCCGAGGAACTCAGTCAGTCCGATCAGCAGTCCCCCCAGGACGGCGCCCCGGACGTTGCCGATGCCGCCGACCACCGCCGCGACAAAGGCCTTCAGGCCCAGCATGACCCACATCGCGTCGGCGGTCTGCTTGGCCTGCCCGGCATATTTCAGCGCGTACAGGAAGCCGGCGGCGGCGGCGAGCATCGAACCGATCACAAACGTCAGGCTGATGACCATATCGACGTTGACCCCCATCAGTCCGGCATTGCGCGGGCTGAAACTGACGGCCCGCATCGCCAGTCCGAACTTCGTGGAGTACAGCAGGTACTGCAGCCCCAGCATCAGCAGCAGTGCGGTCCCCACGACGGCGGCGTTCACGAGCTTGAATTCCACGCCCCCCACCGTCGCCAGCGAAATGTCGGGCAGGAGATTGGGCGTCGCCTTGGGATACGGCCCGAACAGAAACGGCAATTGCCCGGCGTTCTGCAGCAGCAGCGAGACGCCGATTGCCGTGATGAGCACGTTCAGCCGCGGCACGTTACGCAGCGGCCTGTAGGCCGCGCGTTCGATGACGAATCCGACCGCGCCGCAGGCCAGCATCGCGAGCAGGAGCACCACGGGACCGATGTACCAGGGGGCCGGCCCCTCCGGCATCGCGCCGCGGTAACCGAGCAGTGCCGCAATGACGATCGTGACGTGCACTCCCAGCGCGAACACGTCGCTGTGGGCGAAGTTGATGAACTTCAGGATGCCGTAGACCATCGTGTAGCCAAGCGCGATCAGCGCATACAGGCTCCCCACGGTAAAGCCGTCGACGAGCGTCTGCAGCAGTTGGGTCATGCCGGGGACTGGCTCCGGGTTGTCCGCAAGCGTTGCGTCACCGATCCTGAGCGGCGGTTGCCCATCCTAAGGCACGGCGGCCAGTCCGCGAAAGAATGCCGGCAAAGAATGCGGCGGAGACTCCGTCTCCATGAACAAGGTTCATTCGGGCGAGACGGTCGCCACGTACTTCGGCTTGCCGTCCACGACTTCCAGAATGACGGCATCCTTCGTGGCGTTGCGCCGGGGGTCGATCGAAATCGTGCCGGTGACCCCCTTGAATTCCTTCGTGGCGGCGATGGCGGCGGCAAGATCCTTGCCGTCAAGGGACGCGGAACGGTCCATCGCGTCGAACAGCAGCCGCGCGGCATCGTAGCCGAGCGCCGCCAGGCCATCCGGCACCTTGCCGAACTCGGCCTTGTACCTGGAGACGAAGTCCTGCACTTCGGGTCGAGTGTCTTCGTGCGAATAGTGATTGCTGAAGTAGCAGCCGTTGAGGGAGTCGCCGGCGTTTTTGAGTTCCTCGCTGTCCCAGCCGTCGCCGCCGATCAGCGGCACGTTCAGACCCAATTGTCGGGTTTGCCGGGCGATGTTCACCACTTCGGTGTAGTAGCCAGGGACGTAAATGAAATCGGGCTGCGCTTCGCGGATGGCGGTCAGTTGGGCGGAGAAATCGTTGTCGCCGTCGCCATACGCCTGCTCGGCGACGATTTGTCCTCCCATGGCCTGGAAGGCGTCCTTGAAATTCTGGCTCAGGCCCG
>CAZWGW010000871.1:0-3324 GCA_964633565.1 uncultured Planctomycetaceae bacterium | reverse complement strand
CGGAGATGTCCTGTCCGAACGCGCCCCAGGTCGCCCAGACGCGGAGCCAGTTGAAACCGTGCTGCTGAAGGTCGCCCAGGTCCTTGAGGATGAATTCCTCGGGCGCGCCGAGTCCGCCGTAATAGCTGATCCCGAGGAGAAACGTCGGCTGGGCATTGAGCGTGAAGCGGCTGCCGTCGATGCCGAGGACAGTGGCTGCCGGGACCTCGTCGTCGGCGCGTACCAGCGTGTGGCAGGCCAGCGCGGCTCCGCCCACGAGGATCGCGACCGAGATGTCGATGATGCGGGGTGGAATGCGCGACATGGTGCCGGGAGTTCCATCAGACGCGGGTCGAGAACTCCGGCCGCTGTTCACGCCGCAGCATGGCCGACGCTTCGTCGTCGCCGATGAACTCCTCTTGCTGCGGGTCGAATTGCAGTTTGCGGCCGAGCTTCATGGCGATGTTCGCCAGGTGGCAGGCGCTGACCGAGCGGTGGTGCGTCCACGGGTCGGAGATCGTGCGGCCGCCGTCCCGGATGCAGTCGAAGAAATTATGCATGTGCGCACCGGCCTTGCCGTCGTTGCCGTCTTCACCGGAGGGGTCCTTGCCGTGACAGAGCCTGGTGATCTCGTCGTTGATCCAGTCGTTGTCGGCGGGCGTCAGTTCCTCGACGGGCTTGCCGGTGAGGCCGCCGCGATTGACGCGGATGCGCCCCTTTTCGCCGGTGATGATCAGTTCGTTCTGGCCGCTGTGCGTCGGCCACAGCCACAGTGTCGCCGAGCGTGGCGGCCTGCAGTGCGATCGTCATGCCGCGGCCGGGGTGGTCCCCTTTACCGGTGTAACGGTCGCTGTAGACCCCCGTGCCGATGGCGCCCAGGGTGAGGCGGTCGTTGGCCGATTCCTGTCCGTGGGCCTTGCGCCACCAGAGGGGGAGGGCGAAGGCTGAGGCGGCCGCGGCTGTTGTGCGGAGGAACTGCCGACGGGTGGGGTGAGTCATTGAACGGTTGGCCTGTGTTGGATTCGGGAGGGATGCCGGTGATGATAACAGTGCGTCACGGCAGCGTCAGCGTAAGTTGCGGCTCTGTCAGTCCGCACCAACAAAGTCGCGCTCGAACAGCTTCATCCTGAGGCCCGCGCCGCGCCAGGCCGTCAGCCAGATTTCCCCCGGCGCCCGCTCGAAGACATAGGGATACGAAATCTCGCCGCGCTGATAATGCCCTTTCCCATCGGACAGCGCCGTCGCGACGACGGCCGGTTCGGTCCAGGTCTTGCCGTCGTCTTCCGAGAAGGCGACCGACAACTCCTGGCGGTTGTTTGAGGTCGGCGTTCCGCTCCACTGGTTGTCGCCGCCCGCTTTCGGGAACTCGTCCGTCCCCTGGTAGAAGTACCGGTTCCAGGCCAGAAACAGACGGCCGCTTTCCAGCCGGTGCAGGATCGGAGGGGCGGCGCTGGCGTCGAGCGGAGTGGGGCCGATCGGATGCCACGACGTCCCGCGGTCCGTCGAGGTCGCCTGCCAGAGCCGTCCCCAGTTGGTCCGCATCAGCATCCAGAGGGAGTCGTCCTGGCGCTGGACGAACGAAGCTTCAATCGCACCGTCATGATGGCCGATGCCCCCCAGATCAATCAGGTTGCTGCGGGTCCAGTGCTCCCCTTCATCGTGTGATGCATACGTCACGGTCGCGTGGCGTCCGGGATCGTGCAGCAGCATCTGGCTGGTGAAGACGACCGTCCCGTCACGCAGTTGCTTCATGTCCCGGATGGCGCCGGTCCACTCCTCGTGCAGTCTCTGCGGTGTCTCCCACGTCTGTCCGCCGTCGGGACTGCGAACGACGCAGGTGGGGAGCCGGGCGTCGGGAGAATCGTGGACTTCCGGGTCCCAGTTCCAGCCAGAGCGCTCGACGTCGTTCATGAAGGCCACGATCACTGTCCCGTCGCGTGTGCAAAGCAGGGCCCGTTCGGGGCGGACATGGAACTTGTCCGGCTCCTCGAACATCGCGACCTGCTGCCAGGTCCGGCCCTCGTCGGCTGAGATGATCGCGTGCGTGGCGGCCGTCGCATCTTCGACCGTGATCAGGCTCCCGTTCGGCAGGCGGGAAAACGGTCCGAGTGGCAGGCCCGGCATGGGCTCGGCGTCGGAATGGATCCGGTAGTGGTCGGTCTGCCGGCCCCAATCCTGGCGCGCGAGTTGAGCCGATGCGGAATCCGGCCACAACAGCAACGCGACGGCGAAGGCAGCACGCAATCGGAGTTTCATGTCAGACGATCCTGATTTCAGAGTGGGCCGTCGTTCCTGTTACATGCGTACGATGAGCATGGGGGTTACCCGGGGAAACCGTATCCAGAAGTGAACGTTGGATCAATTGACTCACCGCGGGTGGAGCGGTGGGTCGGAAGCCGGAATCTCCGTTTGGCTGATCGCAACACACAACACCCCACGTGCTCGCGGCCCCCGCCGCTGTGGTATCATGTCGGCGTGCTCCTATCCCGGAAGCCTTCAACAGGGAGACCCTCATGCGCGCGTGGCGACTCCACATCCTGGCCATCGGCACTCTCGCGACGCTGGCCGCCAATTCTGCATTCGGCGGAACGCCGATGGACGGCTGGCAACCCGCCTCTCCCCGCGACGAAATCCGTCCGGAGTTCATCTACAAAAACGACAGCGGTCCCGCCGGTGGAGACTCGCTGACGATTATCACGGACGCCCGCGAGGGGCTTGACGGCTACTGGACCAAGTCGTTCTTCGTCGAGGGGGGCCGTCACTATCGATTTTCCTGCGTGCGCCTGCTGGAAAACGTCGCATCACCGCGCCGTAGCGCCGTCGTCCGCATCCTGTGGCGCGACGCGGCAGGCAAGCCCGTGCGGCTCGATGAGCCGGCCGTCACTGGGTATCTCAAAGGCTGGAATCCAACGGCCGAGGCCGAACATCCTGTCGACGGCACGACCGACTCCAACGGCTGGACGACCGTCAGCGGGACATACCTCGTCCCGTCGGCGGCGACACAGGCAATCGTCGAACTGCATCTGCAGTGGGCGCCGAACGCCAGCGCGATGTGGAGCAACGTCGCGCTGGAGCCGATCGACCCGCCTCAGGGGCGCAAGGTCCGCCTTGCCGCCGTCCACTATCGTCCCGTTGCCGGCAAGACGCCTGCCGAGAAGCGGGAGCAGTTCGCGCCGCTGATCGAGCAGGCGGCAAACCGTCAATCCGACCTGGTCGTCCTGCCCGAAACGCTGACCTTCTACGGCACTGGTTTGTCGTTTGCCGACGTGGCCGAGCCCGTCCCCGGTCCGTCGACCGAATACTTCGGCCGGCTGGCGAAACAGCACGACCTGTACATCGTCGCCG
>CAZWGW010000870.1:0-3325 GCA_964633565.1 uncultured Planctomycetaceae bacterium | reverse complement strand
GGTCGAGCTGGGCGTGAAATTCCGCTCGACGGTCGACGGATACGTGACCGGCGTTCGTTTCTATAAAGGCGCGGGGAATTCGGGGACCCACACGGGAAGCCTGTGGAGCAGTGCCGGCGTGCGCCTGGCAACCGCCACCTTTACGAATGAGTCGGCTTCGGGCTGGCAGCAGGTGAATTTTGCGACGCCCGTGCCGATCCAGGCGAATGTGGTTTATGTGGCGTCGTACTTTGCTCCGCAAGGCCGTTACTCATACACCCGTCCTTATTTTGCCACTGCGGGCATCACGCGCGGCCCGCTATACCTGCTCATGAACGGTGAGAGTGGCGGCAACGGTGTCTATGCCTACGGAACGAGCAGCGTGTTCCCGATCAACACGTACCAGTCATCCAATTACTGGGTTGACGTCGTTTTCGAGTAGGGCACGAAATCGAAGTTCGGCATCCATCACGCATGCCGTGCGGCGGCCAAATCCTGAGTCGCCACTGATCTCTGCGGAAATTGTCAACTTCCATTCCAAAGTCCGCGCGGAATCGCTATCTTGCGAACTGGCCAGAACGGTGGTCGACACGGAGGCGTGACAGGTGAAAGGGGTCATCCTCGCTGGCGGGCTCGGCAGTCGACTCAATCCGTTGACCGAGATCACGAACAAGCATTTGCTGCCGGTCGGCCGGGAGCCGATGATCTGGCATCCCATCAGGCAACTTATCGGCGCCCGCATCCATGACATCATGGTGGTCACTTCGACACACCACATGGGTTCCATCGTCAACTCGCTGGGGTCCGGTCGGCGATTCGGATGTGAATTCACTTACCGCGTCCAGGAGGAGGCAGGTGGCATCGCCCACGCACTTGCAATGGCGCGCGGGTTCGCGGCCGGGGACGCCATCGTCGTGCTCCTGGGCGACAATGTCTTCGAG
The DNA here is from genome assembly GCA_964633565.1 of uncultured Planctomycetaceae bacterium. Classification (GTDB taxonomy): domain Bacteria; phylum Planctomycetota; class Planctomycetia; order Planctomycetales; family Planctomycetaceae; genus CAZWGW01. Next base: position 2,405 of record CAZWGW010000870.1, on the reverse strand, counting down.
CACTCGATAGCGGAGTTCGTCGATGAATTCCGGGTCCAGGAGCGCGGTGCCCGGGTCATGCTGAAAGAGGTTGGTGATCCCGAGCGTTTTGGGATTGCTGCGCTTGACGAGAAGCTGATCCTGGAAATCGAGGAGAAGCCCGCGGTACCGAAGAGCAATCATGCGGTCGTGGGCTGCTATGCCTACGACGAGCACGTGTTCGACATCATCGACAGTATCCAGCCGTCGGCGCGAGGCGAACTGGAAATCACGGCGGTCAACAATCGTTATATCGAGCGTGGCGAACTGAAATACAGCTTCGTACGCGGGCGCTGGACTGACGCGGGCACGTTTGAATCCCTTGCCGAAGCGAACTCGCTGCTCCTGTCGATCAATAACTCCATTCAATCATGAATCCATGGCTGGTAACCGGAGGCGCCGGATTCATCGGCGCCAACTTCATCCGCCTGGCGGCCAGGGAAACCGTGGCGCCGCTCGTTGTGCTGGATGCACTGACTTATGCCGGCAATCTGGAGAGCATCGCCGACCTCATGAATGCCGGGCGCATCAAGTTTGTTCGCGCCGACATTTGCGACCGGGAGATCGTCGCAGAACTCTTCGACCGGTACCGATTTGACCGGGTGATTCATTTCGCCGCCGAGAGCCACGTTGATCGCTCGATTCTCGGGCCGTTGCCTTTCATCCGCACGAACATAGAGGGTACTGCGATCCTGCTGGAGGCCGCGCGAAACAGCTGGGGCGCCGACGTCCGTGACAAGTTGTTCCTGCATGTCTCGACGGACGAAGTCTACGGTTCCCTTCTGCCAGGCGACCCGGCGTTCACCGAGGCGAGCCCGTATCGTCCCAACAGTCCGTACTCGGCGTCGAAGGCTGCCGCAGATCATCTGGCCCGGGCGTGGTCGCAGACTTTCAGCTTGCCGGTCGTCGTGAGCAACTGCTCGAACAACTATGGGCCGCTGCAATTCCCGGAAAAGCTCATTCCGCTGATGATCCTGAACGCCATCGAGGGCCGTGAGTTGCCCGTCTATGGTGACGGAGGACAGGTGCGCGACTGGCTGCATGTGGAAGATCATTGCCAGGCACTGCTTGTGCTATTGTCGCGCGGCCGTCCTGGTGAGACTTATGTCGTGGGCGGCGGCTGCGAAAGGACCAACCTGCAGGTCGTCAATCAGATCTGTGGCGCCGTGGACCAGCTGCTCGGACGCCAGCCCGGCACTTCAGCCAGTCGCGTACGACACGTTGCAGATCGGCCGGGACACGATCGCCGTTACGCGATGAATGCGGCGAAATTGACCGCCGAAACCGGCTGGAAGCCACGGCATGTCCTGGACGAGGCGCTTCCGGCACTGGTGACGTGGTATCACGAAAACAGCGGCTGGGCAGATGCCATCCGTTCCGGCGAGTACCGCAGCTTCTACGAGAAGCTGTACGGAAATCGCTAGATGGCCGCCGTCTCTGTCGTCATTCCCGTGTACCAGGCGGAGTTGTCGCTGCGAGAGCTCTATCGCCAGGTCGTGCCAGCGATGGAAGCCCTCGTGCCAACCTTCGAATTGATCTTCGTGGAAGACTGTGGTGTGGACGGCTCCTGGTCGATCATCGAGTCTCTGGCGGCGCAGGATCCACGCGTCGCGGGCATCAGGCTGAACAGGAATTACGGGCAGCACAACGCTCTCTTGTGCGGCATCCGGGCGGCGAGGTACGAAGTCATCGTCTCGATGGACGACGACCTCCAGCATCCGCCCACGGAGATCGGCAAGCTGCTGGCGGCGCTGACACCCGACATCGACGTTGTCTACGGGGCGCCAACCCAACAGCAGCATGGTTTGCTCAGAAACCTGGCGTCACGAATCACGAAGCTTGCGCTTTCGACTGCAATGGGGGCGGAGACGGCGCGGAATGTCAGCGCATTTCGGGCGTTCCGCACGCGACTGCGCGACGGATTTGACGACTATCGTAGCCCGTCCGTTTCCATTGACGTGCTACTGACGTGGGTAACCACCAGGTTCGCGACGGTCCGCGTGGCGCATCAGGCGCGGCTGGCCGGGAAATCCGGTTATTCCGTCGGCAAGCTGCTGGCGCACGCAGTCAATCTCATGACCGGATTCAGCACACTCCCGTTGCAGGTCGCCAGCATCCTTGGCTTCGCATTCGTCCTGCTCGGCATACTGATCATGGGCTACGTGCTGATCAATTACCTGATTCATGGTGCGGCCGTTCCAGGATTTGCATTTCTCGCCTCGATCATCACCATTTTTTCGGGCGCGCAATTGTTCACGCTGGGTGTCTTCGGCGAATACCTCGCCCGGATGCATTTCCGCAGCATGGATCGCCCGGCCTATGTCGTGCGCCAACGGACGACTGGCGCGCACGAGTCACGCGCGGCGTCGCTGCACGTCGGTGGTGCG
>CAZWGW010000869.1:0-3332 GCA_964633565.1 uncultured Planctomycetaceae bacterium | reverse complement strand
ATCAGCCAGCGCGAGTACTACCAGGTCGCGTCGCTGCTCGACGGCGTCGTGACGCAGGCGGAGAAGGAGCGGGAGGGGATCACGCTCGCGGTCCCCGGGGGGAGCGGCGGTAGCCCGCTGGAGACGGCCGACTTCGCGGGCGTCACGCATGCCGTCATCCCGCGCGACCCGGAGACGACGTACATTCTGACGCGCGGCGACTACCGGCAGCCGACGGAAGTGGTCTCTCCCGGCGGTCTCAGGGCGCTGAGTGGATTGCCGGCGGACTTCGGACTGGAGGCCAACGCCGCGGAAGGCCCGCGCCGCGCGAAGCTCGCCGAATGGCTCACCGACCCGCGCAATCCGCTCACGGCGCGGGTGTTCGTGAACCGCGTCTGGTATTACCACTTCGGCCAGGGCCTCGTCGACACGCCGAGCGACTTCGGCTTCAACGGCGGCCGGCCGAGCCATTCGGAACTGCTGGATTACTTGGCCGCGCGCTTCATCGACAGCGGCTGGGACGTGAAAGCCCTGCAGCGGCTGATCCTCACGTCGGCCACGTATCAGCAGCAGTCGCAGGTGACGAACGACAAGGCAGCGCAGGTCGACGCCGACAACCGCCTCCTGTGGCGGGCTAACATGCGGCGGCTGGAGGGGGAAGAGATCTGCGATGCGATGCTGGCTGTCAGCGGGGCGCTCAACCCGCAGCTTGGCGGCCCGAGCTACCGCGACATGCAGGTGGGGGGCGGCGTGATGGGAACAAATTCCGAGTTCACCGACCCGACGAACGAGTTCAGCCCGGCCACGTGCCGGCGGACGATCTACCGGCTCTGGGCGCGGTGCGGCAACCTGCCGATGCTGGAATCGCTCGACTGCCCCGACCCGAGCGTGATGTCCCCCCGGCGGACGAGCACGATCACGCCGATTCAGGCGCTGTCACTGCTCAACAGCCCGTTTGCGGAGAACTGCGCGAAACAATTCGCCGAGCGCGTGCGGGCCGATGCGGGGGGCGATGCGAGCCGGCAGGTTGCGCGGGTTTACCAACATGCCTTCGGCCGGGAGCCACGCGATGTCGAGCGAGCGATTGCCGAACGGTTCCTGCGGGAGTTTGGTCTGGAGCAGATGTGTCTGACTCTGTTTAATGCGAATGAGTTTCTGTTTGTGGATTGAGGGTTGAAGGCGGCAGTTTTCAATTTCGGAGTGCGGCGACTTGTCGCCGCACTCCGAAATGAAAAGGCCGAGCCACAGGTCAACGCTCGTGGACTGACAAGGTTGATCAACGCGATGGGAGTCCGAACCGCGATTGATCGATCGTGCGCTCACCTCCGAGTTATGGAGATCGCCACGAACGTCGAATACAGCCCTGTGCGCCAGGACTCGGAATGGGAATCCCTCGCCGAGTCGGCCGGCGTTCTCCCCTGTCCGAAATCGCTCCTGGCTCTCTACCACGAGATCGGCGATGGTTTTCGATTCCAGTGGTCGGAAGACCTCGATCCGGCAGTCCCAATTGACGATGAGGCGCATGACGCCCACGTCACATTTCCACCGTTGAGCGTCCTTATCGAGCGTCGCCACGAATACCGCAACGGCTGGTGGGGGACCGCCGACTTTGCGGAGTATCACGTCAACGACCCGGAACTTGCGACTCGGACCGCGCAACGGATGCGCCAGTGGACCTGGTTCAGCGACCAGCCCAATGGCGACCGGCTCTGTATTGACTTCGCAACGGGGGAGGTCGTGTACGTCCATCACGACTGGCATGACGCGGACAGCGGAGCGAACGGCGATTTGATGGCGGCGGACATTCTCACGTTTCTTGAGGGCTGGGCCTCGGTCTGTTTCACGCGGCCGCGCGGGAGATACTGGCCGGAATGTTTCACGCCGGCCGGCGTCGCATGGACTCCGGATTACTTCACGGGACGATACGTACTGAGCGAACGCGTTTGCGGAGACGCGAAATGAACCTGACGTCTCGCAACACCGTCCAGTGGTCACTCTGCCTTGCCGGATTGTGCGGTTGCATCACGTCGGCACATGCTGACGATCTGCCGTTCAACGCTGGAAAAACCACGCTCGACACCGCAGCAACGCTCGAGACGTACTGCATCACCCATCGCCCTCTCGACGACGACCTCTCCGCCGAGTGGTTTGCGGAGTTCCTGGACCGGCTCGATGAGTGAAGGGCAAAGGTCAGACAAATGACTACCACCAACCAGCACACCCGCCGTTCCTTCCTCTCCCACGCCGCGCTCGCCTTCCCCACGATCGCGCTCGCCGACCTCCTCGCACGCGACGGCCTGCTCCTCGCGAACGACGCTGCTGAGGCCCCGCGCGGCCTGCACCACCCGGCCAAAGCAAAGCAGGTCATCCACATTTTCCTCGGCGGCGGACTCAGTCACGTCGATTCGTTCGAGTACAAGCCCGAACTCGAAAAGTACCACGACAAAGACCTCCCCGAGAGCTTCGGCAAGATCGACGTCTTCTTCGGCAAGGTCGGCCGGCTGCACAAGTCGCACTACCCGTTTCAGCAGCGCGGCCAGAGCGGGCTGTGGGTGTCGGACCTGTTTCCACACCTCGCCGAAGTGGCCGACGAACTGACGCTCATCAACTCGATGTTCGCCGAGACGGCCAATCACATCCCCGGCATCTTTCAGGCGAACACCGGCTTTCGCCAGATGGGCTTCCCCGCGATGGGGGCCTGGCTGTCGTACGGCCTGGGGACGGAGAACGACGCCCTTCCCAGCTTCGTCGTGCTCCCCGATGCCCGCGGCATCCCCAATGCGGCCGGTGGCGCGTTCAACTGGACGAGCGGCTTCCTCCCGGCGCAGCATCAGGGGGTGCAGTTCTCCACCAAAGGGGAGACGCCGATCCTCGACCTGCAGCCGGCGAGCGGCGTCGATGCGAAAACGCAATCGGCCCGGCTGGAGTTCCTGCAGCAACTCAACGCGTTGCACCTCGAACACGAAACGCAGACCGACCCGCTTACGGCCCGCATTCGCAGTTATGAACTGGCGGCCCGCATGCAGCAGGCGGTGCCGGACGCGATGGACCTGGCGTCGGAGCCGCAGCACATCCAGGAACTGTACGGTCTCGACCGCGACGAAACGCGGGATGTGGCGCGGAACTGCCTGGCGGCCCGGCGGCTGATCGAGCGCGGCGTGCGGATGGTGCAGATCTGGACGGGCGACGGCGTGTCGTGGGACGCGCACGGCGACATCACCGGGAACGGCTACAAGAGCCACTCCGGCGAAGCGCTCCGCGTCGACCGGCCGATGGCGGGCCTGTTGCGTGATCTGCGGCAGCGCGGCCTGCTCGATTCGACGCTGGTGCTGATCACGACCGAATTCGGCCGC